>JANOPP010000040.1:0-4557 GCA_031421915.1 Myxococcales bacterium
AGGTGACCCGCCGCGCGATGGTGCTCGACGGCCACGCGGGCAGCAGGCGCGATCTCGGGCTCGATGTGCGCGCGATACCAGATGTCACACTTGGCGATCATCTCGGCTTCGGCGTCGCCGCGAAGATCCGCGCACAGCCGCGTGAACACGGTCTCCATGTCGAGGACGGCGAGCTTGTAGAGCGTGCTCCAGTAGATCGCCTTGGCGATCATCGAGCGCGGTAGCTCGCCGCGGCGGTAGAGGAACCTCGTCCACGACATGCCCGTATCGATCCGGAGCAGCGTGTTGTCCATGTCGAAGAACGCGGCGATGGTCATCGGAGCACCATCAGGTCTAGCAGGCGAATCAGGATGTTCGAACCGGCGTGCGTCAGCGTCGAGGCGAGGATCGAGCCGGTCGCCGAGCGCATCCAGCCGAACAACAGGCCCGGGAAGAAGGTCGCGAGCGCGCGTGGATCGCCGTCCTTGGGGAGGTGGATCAGCGCGAAGGCGAGCGCGGACAGGACGAGTGCGAGGCCGACGCCGCCGCCGAGGATGCGGCGCTTGGGCGGGAACCGGTGCTCGAGGAGGCCGAGCAGGAAGCCGCGGAAGAACAGCTCCTCGGGGAGCGCGACGACGACGAGCTGGATCGCGCAGAACTCGGCGAACTTCAGCGTCAGCTCGGGGAGATGGAGCCCGGCGAGCCCGCCGTAGCGGCTGCACATGTTCCGCGGCACCAGGTGCGCGAGGAAGCTGCCGTTGCACGCGATCTCGTAGAACGCGAAGTAGCCGAGCGCGAAGATCGGGAAGATGACCGCGATCGAGGCGACCGCCGTGATCACGCCCTGCTTGATCGGCGACGCATGGAACGCGTAGTCGACGAGGTCCTCCTTGCGGCGCCAGCCGACGTAGACCGGCACGTAGAGGAACAGCACGGCGACCAGTGCCGAGCCGAGGTCGCCGATCAGTGGAAAGGTGACCTTGATCTGAACGAACGCGGTGACGAGCACCGCGACGACGAGCCACGCGATGAGCGCATGGCGCCCGGCGGTCCGCGGATCGCTGCGAGTCACCTCGGACGCAGAAGTCACGCGTCTGAGGTTACAGGATCAGTTGCGCAGCGGCTCGTACGAGCCGGTGATCACCGTGTCGGCGATGACCGACGTCTGCAGCTCCGCGATCAGCTTGAAGTTGTCGCTGTCGACGTCGGCCTGCGTCGGGTAGCCCCAGACCTGGACGTACGCCATCGTGGTCGGGTTCATCTCGATCGCCATGAACAGGCCGTCCTTGGAGGCGAACGCCTGCTGGCTGTGGCGGACCGGGAGGCCGACCGACGACGAGAAGTAGTACGTGTCGACGCCAGCGAGGTGGTCGACCGCGCCCTTGGTGCTCGACACCGTCGCGACGAAGTTCGAGATCTCGTCGCCGTTGCAGTCGCGAACCGCGCCGGCGAGGACGCCGGTGCCGGGCGTGCGCGAGACGCCGATCAGTGCCGGCAGCGTGGCGCCGGTGGCGGTCGAGACGCTCTGGATCGAGCTCACCGTCTGCGGCGTGGTGTTGACGCCCATCGCGCCCGACGTCTCGAGCGTCTGGTTGAGCAGCAGCGTGTCGAGCGCGTTGCTGTTCGTCATCTTGTAGCCGAACCGCTTGGTGCCGACGGGAATCGTCAGGCTGAGCGTGGCTCCCGACGAGGCCGAGATGACCGGCGCGCCCTCGGGGCTACCGACGTTCTGATCCTTGAACACCGTGACGGTCGTGTTCGGGACGAGGTTTCCACTCTGGAAGTCCTCGACCTTGGTGTCGATCACGACGGCATTGGTGTTCGCCACGACGTCGTCCGGCGTGTTGAGGCACGCGAGGTTCGCGGGACCGATCTCCACCCACGCGTCCGGCGCCGTCTCGTTGTTGGCCTTGAGCGGGCCCGCCGGCTTGTTGAAGCCGATGTCCTTGACGGGAGCATCGGGGGTCATGGTGCCGCCGTCATCGCCACAGGCGGCAACAGAGACAAGCCCGAGGCTGAATGAGAAGACCGTGAAAATCGAGGATAGGCGCATGGATGACTCCCGGCGAAAGATGCCTGCGTTTTAACGGCCCTGCACCTGGGGATCAACCATTTCCCACACCGGCACGCCCGGTATGTGACGCCTTGCGCGTCTGGCACCGCCGCCGGTACAACGCAGGCCCATGGCCAGGAACATCCGAGAGATCCTCGGCGAGCACGCCTCGCTCCTCGATCACCAGAGCAAGACGATCCCCGCGAGCATGCTGACGCTGCCGTCGCCGAGCTACATCGACGACATCTACGGTCGCAGCTCGGATCGCACGCCGCGCGTCCTCGGCTCGCTCAATCAGATGTTCAGCCACGGTCGGCTCGCGAACACGGGCTACGTCTCGATCTTGCCGGTCGACCAGGGCATCGAACACTCGGCCGGCGCGTCGTTCGCGCCGAACCCGGCGATGTTCGATCCAGAGAACATCATCAAGCTCGCGATCGAGGGCGGCTGCAGCGCCGTCGCGTCGACGTTCGGCGTCCTCGGGATCACGGCGCGCAAGTACGCGCACAAGATCCCGTACATCGTGAAGATCAACCACAACGAGCTGCTGAGCTACCCGAACACCTACGACCAGACGCTGTTCGGCAATGTTCGCCAGTGCTTCGACATGGGCGCCGTCGGCATCGGTGCGACGGTCTACTGGGGCGCGCCCGAGTCGCGCCGCCAGCTCCACGAGATCGCGAACGCCTTCGCCGAGGCGCACCAGCTCGGCATGTTCACGGTGCTGTGGTGCTACGTCCGCAACAACTCGTTCAAGACGGCCGGCGGCGATCAGAGCCTGACCGCGGATCTCACGGGCCAGGCAAACCACCTCGGCGTGACGATCCAGGCCGACATCATCAAGCAGAAGATGCCCGAGCTGAACGGCGGCTATAACGACCCCGCGCTCAAGGGCCTCGGCAAGACCCACAAGAAGGTCTACACGGACCTGACGAGCGACAACCCCATCGACCTCTGCCGCTACCAGGTCGCGAACTGCTACATGGGCCGCGTCGGCCTGATCAACAGCGGCGGCGCGTCGGGTGAGAATGATCTCCGCGAGGCCGTCACGACGGCGGTGATCAACAAGCGCGCCGGCGGCATGGGCCTGATCCTCGGTCGCAAGGCGTTCCAGCGTCCGTTCAAGGAGGGCGTGGACCTGCTCGAAGCGATCCAAGACGTCTACCTCGCGAAAGACGTGACGGTCGCTTAGTTGTAGACTGCGCGCGACGTATGGCCAGGCTGGGGGAGCTGCTGGTTGGCGCCGGATTGCTCACACCCGAGCAGCTCGAGCGAGCCCTGCGTGCACAGGTGATGTGGGGTGCTCGCCTCGGCACCAACCTCGTCGAGCTCGGCCTGATCGATCTCGACGTCCTGACGACGCACCTCGGCCGCTTGCACAACATGCCGGCCGCTCTCGCGCGCCACTTCGAGAAGGTCGACAAGGAGCTCCAGCGTCTGCTCTCGGCAGATCTCGCAGAGATGTACTGCTGCGTCCCGTTGATGCGCACCGGTCCTCGCCGCGACATCGTGGTCGCGTCCGCATCACCGCTCGCGACCAAGGCTCGGGGGCGCATCGCCGACGATCTCGCCGTCGACCCCGATCAGCTGATCGTGTCGGTCGCCGCCGAGCTGCGCGTCCGCTACCAGGTCGAGCGGGTCTACAACGTCGCGCGACCTGCGCGATTCATGCGCGCGCCGGGGGAACGCGTCACGCCGTTCCCGCAGTTCGAGACCTTCCCGGTCCCCGAGGATTCCGCGGTCGACATCCTCCTCGAGACCCTGGCGGTGCCCATGGCGATCGTCGAAGACGAGCACACGATCCCGCTGTGGTCGACGCCCGTGCGCGACGGCGATCCGCCGATCGCACCACCTCCCCCACCGGGGCCCGCGACGGTGGTCGAAGCACCGGTCGCGTCGCGAACGACGACGAAGCCGCGGACCTCGGGACGCGCCTCGATCGCGCCGGTCATCATCGCGGGCGACGCCGATGGCCTGGTCGAGGCGAGGGCTCCGAGCACGCCACTGCAGCGAGCGGCGCGCCCGTCGGTCTCGCCGCTGGCGATCGCCCCGCAGACCACGCCGGCCGTCGCGCGCGCGCCAATTGCCCCTGCCCCCATCGCACCGCCGGCGAAGATGCCCGTCGGGAGCGAGCCTGACGCGAGGCCGCCCGTCGAGACCCGCAAGCCTTCGCGCGCCGCAACCGCACCGTCCGCGGCCCCCCCACCTCCCGCACCTCCGCCGGCGCGAGCACCCGCACCGACACCCGGGCTCGCGAAGACACCCGCGCCTGCGCCAACACCCGCGGCCGCACCGACACCCGCACTCGCGAAGACGCCCGCGCCTGCGCCAACACCCGCGGCCGCGCCGACACCCGCGCTCGCGCAGACACCCGCGCCTGCGAAGACACCCGCGCCCGCGAAGGCACCCGCGCCCGCGAAGGCACCCGCGCCCGCGAAGGCACCCGCGCCTGCGAAGGCACCCGCGCCTGCGCAGACACCGCCCGCGCAAACACCCGCGCTCGCGCCCGCGCAAACACCCGCGGC
>JANOPP010000041.1:0-13667 GCA_031421915.1 Myxococcales bacterium
CAGCTTGTCGTAGTCGGTCTGTTGACCGACGCGAGCATTGGTGACCGTGAAGTTGACCTTCTTGATCGGCGAGTACAGCGCGTCGATCGCGACCGACCCGACCGGCAGGTTGGCGCTGTGGCGCTCCGCCGGCGCATAGCCGCGGCCAGTGGCCACGGTCAGCTCCATCGCGATCTTGCCGTCCTTGGCGAGCGTGCAGATGCGGTGGTTCGGGTTGAGGCAGGTGACGCCGTCGACGAGCGCGATGTCACCGGCGGTGACGACGCCCTCGCCCTGCTTGTCGAGACGGACCGTATAGGTCTTGTCGTGCTCGACCTTGAACAGGGTCTCCTTGAGGTTGAGGATGATGTCCGTCACGTCCTCGACGACGCCCGGGAGGGCGGTGAACTCGTGCAGCGCGCCTTCGATCGCGATGTGCGTGATCGCGGCGCCCTGGAGCGAGGACAGGAGGATGCGGCGGAGCGCGACGCCGAGCGTCGTGCCGAAGCCACGCTCGAGCGGCTCGCACGAGAACTTGCCGTAGGTGTCAGAGCGCTCCTCGATCTCCAGCGTCCGGGGACGGATGAGATCGCGCCAGTTCTTGGCCATGAACGCAGTCTGCTCGGGGGTCGGTTCCATGTTCGTTTCTCCTCGGTCGGGGCGCTTTCATCACGCCCGATGCCACGTTGTGTGGTGCCCGGGGTTTCGAAGCCCGGCCCTTGGTTGCTCGAAGTAGTCGGACGACTACTTGGAGTAGAGCTCGATGATCAGCTGCTCGCGGATCGGCAGCGTGACGTCCTCGCGGGACGGCAGCTGGACGATGGCTCCGCGGAAGTTGTCCTTGTCCATCTGGATCCACGCGGGGACACCACGGCGATCGACGGCGGCCATCGCCTCGTTGATGCGCGCGATCTTCTGCGAGGTCTCGCGGACCTGGATCACGTCCTTGGCCTTCACGAGGTACGACGGGATGTCGACCTTCTTGCCGTTGATCGTGAAGTGACCGTGGCGAACCAGCTGGCGCGCCTCGGCGTGGTCGGATGCGAAGCCCATGCGGTAGGCGACGTTGTCGAGGCGGCGCTCGAGCAGCTGGATCAACGTGTGACCCGAGACGCCCTTGCCCTGAACGGCCTTGTGGTAGTAGCCGCGGAACTGCTTCTCGGCGATGCCGTAGATGCGCTTGACCTTCTGCTTCTCGCGCAGCTGCTCGCCGTAGTCCGACCGCTTACGGCGGCGGTTCTGGCCATGCTGACCCGGCGGATACGAGCGGCGCTCGTACCCGCACTTGTCCGTATAGCAACGCTCTCCCTTGAGGAAGAGCTTCATGTCTTCACGCCGGCAGAGCCGACAAACTGCGCCTGTGTAACGAGCCATGACTAAACCCTGCGCCGCTTACGAGGACGGCAACCGTTGTGCGGGACCGGCGTGACATCGCGAATGAGGTTGATCTTGAATCCGGCGGAGTTCAGCGCGCGGAGCGCCGACTCACGACCCGAGCCGGGGCCGTTGACGTAGACGGTGACGTTGCGGACGCCGTGCTCCATCGCCTTCTTGGCGGCGTCTTCCGCCGCGAGCTGCGCGGCGAACGGCGTCGACTTGCGCGAGCCCTTGAAGCCGCAGGTGCCGGACGACGACCAGGCAACCACGTTGCCCGAGACGTCGGTGATCGACACGATCGTGTTGTTGAACGTGGCGCTGATGTGCGCGACGCCGGTCTGGATGTTCTTCCGGACCTTCTTCTTAACTTTGCCCTTGGTGGTGCTCATCGTTGGCTCCGGCTACTTCTTCGTCACGGCGCCGAGCTTCTTCACCGCCATGCGGCGAGGACCCTTACGGGTGCGGGCGTTGGTGTGGGTACGCTGACCGCGAACCGGGAGGTTCCGGCGATGACGGCTACCGCGGTAGCTGTTGAGGTCGACGAGCCGCTTGATGTGCAGCTGGACGTCGCGGCGGAGGTCACCCTCGACGCGGAAATTCGCTTCGATCGCGTCACGGATCTTGCGAACGTCGCTCTCGTCGAGATCGTCGCTCTTCTTGTCGAGCGCGATGCCGGCCTGGTTGAGAACAACGCCAGCAGCCTTGCGACCGATGCCGTAGATGTACGTGAGAGCGATCTCGATGCGCTTGTTGCGCGGGAGGTCAACGCCTGCGATGCGAGCCATACTTGCCTCTTAACCCTGACGCTGCTTGTGGCGCGCGTTGGAACAGATGATGCGAACGATGCCCTTGCGCTTGATGACCTTGCACTTCACGCAGATGGGTTTGACAGATGCTCGGACCTTCATAGGTTTCTCTCGGTGTGCGAATCAGTGCTGGGAGGTAATCAGGCCAGGGTTCAAGGATGACCGGGGGTCGAAGTGGGGCGGGTAAGGACCCAGGGTCCTTCGTCTGTGACTGCGATCGTGTGCTCGAAGTGTGCGGACATCGAACGATCTTTGGTCACAGCCGTCCACTCGTCGTCGAGTTCCTCTACGTCAGGGGTCCCGGCGTTTACCATGGGCTCGACGGCAATGACAAGACCGGACTTCAAGCGTTTCTCGGTGCCTGGCTTGCCGAAATTGGGGACCTGCGGGTCCTCGTGCATCTGCTTGCCGGTCCCGTGTCCGACGAACTGGCGGACCACGCTAAGCCCTTGGGATTCCACGTAGGACTGGACAGCGTGGCCGAGGTCGCCCAGGCGGCTGCCAACCCGGCAGAGGGCGATCGCCTTCTCGAGGGAGTCGTGACAGACCTCCACGAGCTTCCGATTTACGGGGGAGACGTTGCCGATCATGACGGTCCGGGCCGTATCGGCGCAGAACCCGTGCATGAAGATGCCGAAGTCGATCCCGATGATGTCGCCGTCCACGATGACGTCGTCCTTGCGGGGGATGCCATGGACAATGACCTCGTTGCGCGAGGTACAGACCACGCCCGGGTACGGGACCTTGCCGCCGGCGTTGTAGTTGAGGAACGCGCTCCGGACCTTGTGCTTGTCGACCTCGTACTTGATGACCTGGTCGCGATCACCGGTCGCCATGCCCGGCTTGGCCAGGGCGCGCAGGCCGGTATAGGTCTCGGTCAGCCGGGCGAGCTCGTCCTTGTTGTCGAGCGAGAGCTTGGCGACCGCGGAGGCGGTGTCGATGACCTCCTGCTCGATCCGCCTGGCGTGCCTTGCGATCCCGGCACGCGCGATCTGATCGAGCTCCCAGGTCGAGACGCCGGGCTTGGCGGCGACGCACATCTCCTCGAGGATCTCGGCTGCGACGAGCCCCGAGGCTCGCATCAGGCGAATCTCGTCTGGGCTCTTGAGCTGGATCCGCACGAACGCGCGCCTGACTACGATCGCTGCGCGACGCGGCCGCGGATCCGCGGTCCCTTGGGACCGGCGAAGCCTTCGTAGTTGCGCGTGATCAAGTGCGACTCGATCTGCTGCACGGTATCGAGCGCGACACCGACGACGATCAAGAGGCCCGTGCCGCCGAACTGAAACGGCACATGGAGATACTTCTGCAGCAGCGCGGGGATCATGCAGACGACCGACAGGTACAGCGCACCTGCGAACGTGATGCGAGAGAGGACGCGCTCGATATAGCTCGCGGTGTTCTTGCCGGGACGAATGCCCGGGATGAAGCCGCCCGACTTCTTGAGGTTGTCGGCGACGTCGACCGGGTTGAACACGACCGACGTGTAGAAGAACGCGAAGAACACCACGAGGATCGTGAAGATGGCGTTGTAGCGCCAGTCAGCCGGGTGCAGCACCGCCGCGAACTCCTGCATCCAGCCCGAGTTCGCCATGTTGGCGATCTGCGACGGGAACATGAGGATCGAGGATGCGAAGATCGGCGGAATGACGCCCGAGACGTTCACCTTGAGCGGCAGATAGCTCTGCGCGCCCGAGTACATTTTTCGACCGACTTGTCGTTTGGTGTACTGGACCGGGATCCGGCGTTGGGCTCGTTCGAAGAAGCAGATGGCACCGATGGTCGCGACGACGAGGATGACCATGAAGACGACCGTCAGGCCGCCGACATCACCACCACCGCCACCGGCGAGGAACTGCGTGATCGCATCGGGCATCGCAGCAACGATGCCGGCGAAGATGATCATCGACGAGCCGTTGCCGATGCCCTTGTCCGTGATCAGCTCGCCCATCCACATGATGACGGCGGTGCCGGTCGTCATGGTGAGGACGGTGATCAGGTGGAACGCGAGACCGGGGTCGGCGACAACTTCCGCTCCGCCGCGAGACAGGCTCTCGACGTAGGAGGCGGCGAACCACGCTTGAACGGCGGCGACGAGGATCGTGCCGTAGCGGGTGAGCTGATTGATCTTGCGCCTGCCCTGCTCGCCCTCTTTGTTGAGCTGATCGAGCTTGGGCACGACGACCGTGAGCAACTGCATCACGATCGACGAGGTGACGTACGGCATGATGCCGAGCGTGAAGATCGAGAACTGCTGCAGCGCGCCGCCCGAGAACATGTCGAACATGCCCAGGAACGAGCCGCTGCCGCCCTTCTGGACGACGTGCTGCATCTCGACCCGGTTGACGCCCGGGATCGTGATGAACACACCGACGCGATAGATGGCCAGGATGGCCAGCGTGAACAAGATCCGCCGGCGGAGCTCCGGAACCTTGCCGATATTGCCGATCGCGAATGCCACTAAGGTGTCCTACGCAGCGGACGCAGCGACGATGGTGTCCGGCAGGATCTCGATCGTACCGCCGGCCTTCTCGACCTTGTCCTTGGCCGTGGCGGACGCGCGGTGCGCCGTGATGGTGAGTTTCTTGGTCAGCTCGCCTTCGCCGAGGATCTTGATGGTGTCGACCATCTTCGGGATGATGCCGAGGCTGCGAAGCACGTCGATGTCGACCTTCGCGCCGGACTCGAACGTCGCCTCGAGGAGCGACACGTTGATCGGGAACGCCTCGACGCGGTTCCGGTTCTTGAAGCCGCGCTTCGGAATACGGCGCGGCATCGGCATCTGCCCGCCTTCGAAGGCGTAGCGCGCGCCGTGGTGACCCGGGCGAGCCTTCTGGCCCTTGACGCCCTTACCGGACGTCTTGCCGGTACCCGATCCGCGACCACGGCCAAGACGCTTCTTCGTCTTGGTCGAGCCCGGGTTCGGGTGCAGGTTATGGAGGCTGATCTTGTCGTGTTCGTCGTGGGACATGGGAGCTTTCCCGAGCGCGCGTGCAATCTGGCGCGTAACTAGCGTTGGAGCAAGTGAGTGAAGATCTACCTGGCTATTTAGTCAGCCGATTCGACTTCGACGAGGTGGCTGACCTTGCGGACCATGCCGCGGATCGCGGGCGTGTCCTGGAGGATAACCGTCTTGTGGGGGCCACGGAGACCAAGGCCCAGGAGGGTCTTGTTCTGGGTGTCCGAGCGGCCGACGCCGCTCTTGACCTGCGTGATCTTGAGCTTGAGTGCCATGACTAGCCTCGGTTCTCGGGCGTCGACTTCGCGGTGCGGAAGTCCGAGACGCTCTTGCCACGAATCTTCGCGACCTGCTCCACCGAGCGCAGCGCCTTGAGCGCGACGATCGTGGCGTGGATGACGTTGTGCTTGTTCGAGGTGCCGATCGACTTGGTCAGGATGTCCGTGATGCCACAGACCTCGAGGACCGGGCGGCAACCGCCGCCGGCGATGACGCCGGTACCGGGCGAAGCCGGGCGGAGCAGAACCTGCGCCGCGCCGAAGAAGCCGGTGATGTCGTGCGGGATGGTTCCCTTCACGAGCGGGACGCGGAACAGGTTCCGCTTCGCGCGATCGGTACCCTTGCGGATTGCCTCGGGGACCTCGTTCGCCTTGCCGAGTCCGGCACCGACGAAGCCGTGCTGGTCGCCAACGACGACGAGCGCGGAGAACGAGAACCGACGGCCGCCCTTGACGACCTTGGCAACGCGATTGATGTGCACGACGCGGTCGACGAGCTCGCCGACGTCTTCTGGATTGATCAGCATGGAGATCCTTAGAACTTCAGACCCGCGTCACGAGCGCCATCGGCGACTTCCTTGACGCGACCGTGGAAGATGAAACCGTTGCGGTCGAACACGACCGTCTCGACCTTCAGGGCCAGCAGCTTGTCGCCGATCGCCTTGCCGACAGCGCGAGCGCGCTCCTTCTTCGGCTTCCCGGCGACAGCGGTCTTGAGGGTGCCCTCGAGCTCGCTCGCAGCGGCGAGCACGCGGCCCGTCGTGTCGTCCACGGCCTGGACGTAGACGTAGCGCGCCGAGCGAAAGACGCTCAGACGCGGACGCTCGGCCGTGCCCGTGATGCGCAGACGGATGTGCACCTTGCGCTTCAGCCGCTTGCGGAGCTTCTCGTTAGAAATCTTGACGTGTCCAGCCATGACTAGTTCTTCCTGCTCACCTTGATGAGGCGCCGGCCCCCTGCCGCGACAGCGGCAGATAATGTGGGCACCTCGGGTGAACTACTTACCGGCGGTCTTGCCGGCCTTACGCGTGATGGTCTCTTCGATGTACTTGATGCCCTTGCCCTTGTAGGGCTCGGGCGGACGGAAGCCGCGGATCTCCGAGGCTGCCTGTCCCAGGGACTGGCGATCGATGCCCGTCAGGATCAGCTGGTTCTTGTCGACCTTGGCCGCGATGCCCTCGGGCAGCGCGAACTCGATCGGGTGCGAGTAGCCGAGCGAGAGGACGAGCTTGGGGCCTTTGACCTCTGCCTTGTAGCCGACGCCGTTGATCTCGAGCACGCGCGTGAACCCGGAGGTCACACCCGTCAGCATGTTGCCGACGAGGGCGCGCATCAGGCCGTGCGCAGCGCGCACCGGACCGAGCTCGCTCTTGCGCTCGAAAATGACGACGTCCTTGCCGTCCTCGTCCTTGGTCTGCTTGATCTCGATGTCCTTGTGACGCTTGAGGGTCAAGGAGCCCTTGGGACCCTTGGTCGTCACGATGTCCTTGGTGATCGACACCTGGACACCCTTTGGAATCTCGAGCGCTTTACGTCCGATTCGCGACATAGATCACCAGACCTCGCAGAGGACTTCGCCGCCGACGCCCTTGGTGCGGGCTTCCTTGTCCGTCATCACGCCCTGCGACGTGGAGAGGATGGCGATACCGAGCCCGTTGCGGACCCGCGGAATCTTCGTGGCGGGGACGTACGCGCGCTGGCCCGGGCGCGACACGCGGCGCATGCCGGTGATCGCGTTACCCGAACCGGTCGTGCGACCGTCGTAGCGCAGGGAGAGCTTGAGCACGCCCTGCTTGTTATCTTCGGCCGACGTGACGGCCTGAACGAAACCCTCGTCGCGCAGGATCTCGGCGAGCCGCTGCTTGAGGTTCGAGCGCGGGCACTCGACCACCTGCTTGCGGGCACGGATCCCGTTACGAATGCGGGCGAGGAAATCAGCGATTGGATCAGTCATCGACATAGGTAACGCCTCACCAGCTCGACTTGATGACGCCCGGGATGTCGCCGCGCAACGCCAGCTCACGGAAGCAAAGGCGGCACATCTCGAACTTGCGGAGGAATGCACGCGACCGGCCGCAGCGCTTGCAGCGGTTCTTCGCACGCACCTTGAACTTGACCTTCTTGGGAAGGGTATCAACCAGCTTCGCCATACTTACGCGGCTCCAGTCGTAGCGGTCTCAGTCGTCGCCGTCGGCGTTCCGACCGGCGTGTTGAAATCAGGCGCCGGCTGACGGAACGGCATCCCGAGATGCTTGAGGAGCGCGCGCCCCTCGGCGTCGGTCTCGGCCGTCGTCACGATGCTGATGTTCATGCCCTTGATGGAGTCGATCTTGTCGTACTCGATCTCGGGGAAGATGATCTGCTCCTTCACGCCCATGGTGAAGTTGCCGCGACCGTCGAAGCCACGCGGCGAGACGCCACGGAAATCGCGAACGCGCGGCAGCGCGATGTTGAGCAGACGGTCGAGGAACTCCCACATGCGCTCGCGGCGGAGAGTGACCATGACGCCGATCTTCTGGCCCTTGCGGAGCTTGAAGACAGCGATGTCCTTCTTGGCGCGCGAGACGACGGGGGACTGACCCGTGATCGTCTTGAGCTCGTCCACGCCGAACTCGATCATCTTGGGCTCGTCCTTGGCTTTGCCGAGGCCCATGTTGACCGTCACCTTGAGGATGCGCGGCACCTGCATGACGGTGGAGTATCCGAACTCCTTCATCATCGCGGGCTTGATGGTCTGCTCGTAGACACCCTTGAGCTTGGGAGCCTTCTCGCGCTTGTACTTCGGAGCGGGACCGGTCGGCTCGGCCGTCTTCTTGGCCTTGGCTTCGCCCTTGGCCTTGGCCTTTTCGGCCCGCTCTTTCTTCTTCGCAGCAGCAGCCTCGTCGGCCCCGCCCTGATCTTCTTCGTTCGCCATGATCTCTTCCTTGTGGTTCCCGGGACCGGGTTACGCGCCCATACCGGGATTCGGGAACTTGGTCCCCGACTTCGAGCCAACGCGGGCCTTGCCCACGCGGCCGGAGGCCGCGGAGGATGGACCGTCAGCAGCGATCTTCGTGCGGGTACCGCGAGACGTCTTGTCGTCCCACAGCTGCACGTTAGAAATGTGGATCGAGCCTTCCTTGTCGACGATGCCGCCCTGGGGCGTCTTCTGCGTCGCCTTGGTGTGGCGCTTCACCATCGCAACCTTCTCGACGATCACGCGGTCACCGACCACGCGAAGGATCTTGCCGCGCTTGCCCTTGTTGGCGCCCGCGATCACGACAACCTGGTCGCCCTTACGAACGTGTGCAGCGCGCATGACTACAGGACCTCCGGCGCCAGCGAGATGATCTTCATGAACCGCTTGGCGCGCAGCTCGCGAGCGACCGGTCCGAAGATACGGGTTCCGATCGGCTCGTTCTCTTTGTTGATGAGGACGGCCGAGTTGCCGTCGAAACGGATGTAGCTACCGTCGGAGCGCGCGATCTCGCGGCGAACGCGAACGATCACGGCGCGAGCGACTTCGCCCTTCTTGACCTTTGCACCCGGGATGGCTTCGCGGATCGAGACGATGATGACATCGCCGATCGTGGCGTAACGGCGGCGCGAGCCACCGATCACCTTGATGCAGAACACCTTCTTCGCGCCGCTGTTGTCAGCGACGTCGAGGACCGAGGTCATCTGGATCACGACGCACCCTCCACGGCCTTGCTGATGGTCTTGAGCAAGCGCCAGCGCTTGGTCTTCGACATCGGGCGGCTCTCGACGATCTCGACGAGGTCACCGACCTTGCCGACGTTGTTCTCGTCGTGCACGTGATACTTCACACGGCGCGTCAGGAACTTGTGGAAGCGGCGGTCGCGGACGCGGCGGACGACCGTCACGACGATCGTCTTCTCCATGTTGGAGGACGTCACGCGGCCGACGATCACGCGGCGGCTGCCACGCGTGTCCTGCGGATTCTGGGTGGGCGATTCGCTCTGCGCGCTCATAACTTATGCCTTGCTCGCGGTCTTCTGGGCCTGGGTCTCGATGCCCGCCTTGCGACCGCTCAGGATCGTGAGGATCTGGGCGATCTCACGGCGCTTCGTGGTCAGGAGAGCGGTCGAGGTGACCTGGTTGGTGTGCTGTCCGAGGTGGAGGCGGAACAGCTCGTCGCGCGTCGCCGCGAGCTTGGCCACAAGCTCGTCGTCCGGCTGATCGCGAAATGCTTCGAGGGTCTGTGCGGACTTGCTCATAGAATCGGCTCCCGAGAGACGAGCTGGGTCTTGATCGACAGCTTGTGGTGCGCGCGGTGGAACGCCTCCTTCGCGATCTCGAGCGTCACGCCCTCGACCTCGAAGATGACGCGGCCGGGGCGAACCACGGCAACCCAACCCTCGACGCCGCCCTTACCGGTACCCATTCGGGTCTCGGCCGGCTTCTTCGTGAACGGGTGGTCGGGGAAGACGCGGACGTAGATCTTGCCGAACTTCTTCACGGAGCGAGAGATCGCAACGCGAGCAGCTTCGATCTGACGTGCGGTGATCCAGCCCGGGGACGTGACCTGGAGGCCGTAGTCGCCGAACGAGACCTTGTTCCCGCCCTTCGCCTTACCGGCGAGGTGTCCCTTGTGGGACTTGCGGAACTTGGAACGCTTGGGGGAGAGCATCGACATAAAGAAACTCCAGAGACCTAAGTAGCCGAGCGCGGCGGCAGGCCGGCCGTCTTCGGATCCTTGCGCGGCGCCGGCAGGACTTCACCGTGGAAGACCCACGCCTTGACGCCGATCGAACCGTACGTGGTGTGAGCCTCCGTGAAGCCGTACTCGATATCGGCACGGAGGGTGTGAAGCGGAACGCGACCTTCCTTGTACCACTCGCGGCGGCACATCTCGGCGCCACCGAGGCGACCCGAGGAGGCGACCTTGATGCCCTTGGCACCGAACTTCATCGCCGTCTGCGTCGCCTTCTTCATGGCGCGGCGGAAAGCGATGCGGCGCTCGAGCTGCGTCGCGATGTTCTCGGCGACGAGCTGGGCGTTGGTCTCGGCCTTACGGACCTCGATGATGTTCAGGAACACCTCGTTCTCCGTGAGCGCCTGGACTTCCTTCTTGAGCGTCTCGACGCCCGCACCACGCTTGCCGATCACGATGCCGGGGCGCGCGGTGTGGATGTTGATCTTCGCCTTGTTCGCCGCGCGCTCGATCTCGATGAACGAGACGCCCGCGTGGTTGAGCTTCTTCTTGATGAAGGCCTTGAGCTTCAGGTCCTCGTGGAGCCACTTGGCGTAGTTCTTCGTCTCGAACCACCGAGACGACCAGGTCTTGATGATGCCGAGGCGGAAGCCGATCGGATGTGTTTTCTGGCCCATGGTCGGTCCTACTGCTTCTCGTCGGTGACGACCACCGTCAGGTGGCTCGAGCGGTGGTTGATGCGGTTGGCGCGGCCCATCGAGCGGGGCATCCAGCGCTTGGCGATCGTGCCGCCGTCGACAGCGATCGTGTGGATGCGCAGATCCTCGACCGACGCGTCGCCACCGGACTTGTCCTCGGCGTTCGCCGCGGCGCTCTTGATTGCCTTGGAGATGATGCCCGCGGCCTTCTTTGGCATGAGGTCGAGCAGGCCAACGGCCGCCTCGACGGACTTGCCGCGGACGAGGTTCGCGACGACGCGCATCTTGCGCGGCGACATCGAGATTCCACGAACGAGTGCTTTCGCCTGCATCGCTCTACTTCTTTCGCTCGCCAGTGTGGCCGTGGAAGGTACGCGTCAGCGAGAACTCGCCGAGCTTGTGACCGACCATCTGCTCGCTGATGAAGACGGGGACGAACTTGCGACCGTTGTGCACGGCGAAGGTCAGGCCGACCATGTTCGGGATGACGGTCGAGCGGCGCGAGTACGTGGTGATCACCCGCTTGTTCGGGTTGGTCTCCTTCTGCGCTGCGACGATCTTCTTCGCGAGATAGTGCTCGACGAACGGACCTTTTTTAACTGAACGAGGCATCGCTACTTGCTCCGGCCGCGGATGATGAACTGGTCGGTCCGCTTGTTGTGACGAGTCTTGAGGCCCTTGGCCTTCTGGCCCCACGGGCTACACGGGTGACGGCCACCCGAGGAACGGCCTTCGCCGCCACCCATCGGGTGATCGACGGGGTTCATGGAGACGCCGCGCTGGTGGGGGCGAATGCCCTTCCACCGCATACGACCGGCCTTGCCCCACTGGATGTTGGCGTGCTCGGAGTTGCCGATCGTGCCGACCGTGGCGCGGCAGTCGAGCTGGACGCGACGCATCTCGCCCGAGGGCATGCGCAGCGTGGCCCAGTCGCCTTCCTTCGCCATGAGGGTGACCTTGGTACCCGCCGAGCGACCGATCTGCGCGCCGCGGCCCATCTTGAGCTCGACCGCGTGGATCTCGGTTCCGACCGGGATGTACTTGAGCGGCAGCGAGTTGCCGACCTTGATGTCAGCGGTGTTCGCCGAGATCACGGTGTCGCCCACGCCGAGCTTGGCCGGCGCGAGGATGTAGGCCTTCTCGCCGTCCGCGTACTGGAGAAGCGCGAGGCGCGCCGAGCGGTTCGGATCGTACTCGATGCCGAGCACGGTCGCGGGGACGCCCGTCTTCTTGCGCTTGAAGTCGATGATGCGATAGCGCTGCTTGTGACCACCGCCGCGGAAGCGCGACGTGACGCGACCGTGGTTGTTGCGACCGGCAGTCGCGGTCTTGTGCGCGAGCAGGCTCTTCTCGGGCTCGCCCTTCGTGACGTCGCCGAAGTCCTGCGAGGACATCCCGCGGCGGCCTGCCGACGTCGGCTTGTACTTCTTGATCGCCATCTCAGACTCCCTCGAAGAACTCGATTGAATCGCCGGCCTTGAGGGTCACGAACGCCTTCTTCCAGGCGGGACGCTGACCCGAGAACCGACCGACGCGCTTGACCTTGCCGCGCACGACGAGCGTGCGGACGTCGGTCACGGTGACCTTGAACAAGGTTTGAACGGCCGCGCGAATCTCGACCTTGTTCGCGTCGCGAGCGACCTCGAACACGGCCTGCTGAGCGTAGCTCTCGCCTTCGGGCTTGGCGGACTTGCCGCCACCGGTCTCGCGAAGGCGCGCCGACTTCTCCGTGAGGAGCGGACGCTTGATGATGGATTGAGCAGCGCGCATGACTATTCCTCTGCACCCTTCAGCGCGGTCGTGATCGAGTCGAGCGCGGCCTGGGTGAGGATCAGTGTTTCGTGGCGGAGGATGTCGTAGACGTTGAGGCCCTCGGGCGCGAGGTACTGCGAGCGGGCGAGGTTCTTCGCGCCGCGGACCAGGCCGAGGTTGTCGTTGGCGTCGACGATCAGCGCCTTCGGGCCGCGGCCCTGGCGATTCTCCGGCATGTCGGCGACCTGCAGCGCGGTGAGCGCGCCGGCGACCGACTTGGTCTTGCCGTCGGTCGTGAACTTGTCGACGACGATGATCTTGTTCTCGGAGGCGCGGAGCGACAGTGCCGAGCGCAGAGCGATCTTCTTCGCCTTGCGCGGCATGTTGTACTCGTAGCTGCGCGGCTTCGGCCCGAAGATCGAGCTACCACCGACGAAGTGCGGAGCCTGCCGGCTGCCCTGACGAGCCTGACCGGTACCCTTCTGCTTCCACACCTTCTTCGAGGACCCGCGGACCTCGCCGAGGCGCTTGGTGCTGGCGGTACCGGAGCGGCGCTTCGCGAGCTGCCACTTCACGACTTCCCAGAGCAAGTGCTCGTGGATCTCGGCTGCGAACACGGTCGCGTCGAGCTCGACGGAGCCGACGCTCTTACCCGTGATGTTCTTGACGTCTAGCTTGGCCATATCGTGTCCGTCTTCTTCTCGTAGGCTTAGGTCTTGATCTCGACGTCGACGCCGGCCGACAGGTCGAGCTTCATCAGAGCGTCGAGGGTCTGCTGGGTCGGCTCGAGGATGTCGAGGAGCCGCTTGTGAGTGCGAATCTCGAACTGCTCGCGCGACTTCTTGTCGGTGTGCGGAGACCGCAGCACGCAGTACTTGTTGATCTTGGTCGGCAGCGGGATCGGGCCCGCGATCTTGGCGCCCGTGCGCTTGGCCGTCTCCACGATCTCACCAGCGGACTGGTCGAGGAGCTTGTGGTCGTAGGCCTTGAGGCGGATGCGAATGCGTGGAGTGGTCATGATGGCTACTTCTTCTTCTCGGCGAGCGTGTCGGCGAGGATCTTCGTGACGACGCCGGCGCCGACCGTCTTGCCGCCCTCGCGAATCGCGAAGCGCAGGCCCTCTTCGCACGCGATCGGCGAGACGAGCTGGACGTCGACCTTGAT
>JANOPP010000042.1:0-6921 GCA_031421915.1 Myxococcales bacterium
GCCGCGCTTGCGCGCGAAGTCGAGGTAGCCGAGAACGATCGGGACCTGGGCGTCGGTCGCGATCCAGTAAAAGCCGGTCTTCCAGCGCCCGCCGCCGCCCCGGGTGCCTTCGGGCGGGACGATCACCAGCAGCTCGCGCGCATCGCGCAGCCGAGCGCTCACCTGCGTAACGAGGTTGTGCGCGCCGCGCCGATCTACCGGAATGCCGCCGAGCGCGCGGAACAGCACGCCGAACGGCGGTGCGAACAAGGTGTGCTTGCCGAGCCAGGCGACGTCGAGCCCGAGCGACCATGTGACCGCGATCGTGAAAGGGAAGTCCCAGTTCGAGGTGTGGGGGGCCGCAACGACGACGGCCTTGGGCGGCGGCAGCGTTGGATCCACCGTCCATCCAAACGCCCGCAACCACGCATCACCCACCAGCTTCTTGACGCGCATGCCGCGGCTGCTCATGTTTCCTGGGGATCATAGCGGTTCAGCCAGTTTGGGGAATCGGGCACGCCTGGCATTGTTCGGGTGCCGCGCGATCCGCGGTGCACCTCGGCTCAACCGAGCACGAGGTCGCGGCAAGCGCGAAGTCTGCGCACGCCACGAGCTTGATCCGCCATGAGGACAGCGACGCCGAACCTCGATCGTTCTCTTCCGCTAGGACGCAGCTAGTTCGCCGGGAGCTCGACCCAGGCGACTCCGCGGAGATCACCGACGGCGTACCCGGTCGCGCGATCGTCGGGGTAGCGCGCCGCGATCTCGACCTGGACCTCGGGCGCGAGCGTCGCCCCGTGGCACGTCACGCACATCTCCTGGACCACGAGCGGCTCGGCGTACGCGGCGCGTCCTCCGGGCAGCCGCCGAACGAAGACCTGCCCGGCGAGTGGCTTGCCGGCGGCGAGGACGCCCTCGAACTGGGTCAGCGCGTCTGCCTGCCAGCCCGTCGCGGCGTTGCTGGGATTCCGCGGCTTGCGCGTCGCGCGCCCGATCGTCGCACCTTCGCGGGCGACCGCCGCGGTCAGCACAGGCGCCTCGGTGTGACAGGTCGCGATCGCCGCCGGCAGTCCCTGCCCCATCGCCTTCGTCACGGCGCCGACGAGCGAGCGCTTGAGCTCGCCGATCAACGCTGCTCCGCGTGCGCGCACTTCTGCGCTGACCTCGTCGCTCGCGGACGGCGGCGGCGGTGGAGAGCTCTTGCTCTGGCACGCGACGAACAGGAGGAGAATCGAGGCAAACCGCGGCGCCATGTCAGGCAGCCTGCTTACCACCGTGAGCTGGGCACGTGTTGATCCCCAGCAACCGGTAGAGTGGGCAGAACCCGACGAGGCCGGTCAAGAGCGGGACGAGCCCGAGGAGCCCCCACATCGTCTTGGGCCCGACGACGACGAGCGAGAGCACCACGATCCCGAGAACTACTCGCAGCGCGCGATCGATGGATGATTCATTGGTCAGCATGTCCTGGCTCCTTGCGAGATGAGAGCCAGGTGCGTCCCGAAAGGGTTCGCGCGATCACGCCGGGCGCGCAGTTCCCTCGAACGTATAGGTCAACCAGCGTGCGCCCTCGGCATAGTCGGCGCGCAGGTCGTCGGAGCGGTACCCCGAGTCGTGGAGGATCGCGGCGATGTTCCGATCGAGGTGACAGCCACCGCTCACCCGCCGCCACGCCGGGGTGAGCCAGCGTTGCCAGCGCCGGACCGAGGCGTCACGTGCGAGCCCATGTTCGACGAACAGGAGCTCGCCGTCGGGCCGCAGCACCCGGCGAAGCTCGGCCAGGGCACGCCGGGGATCATCCACACTGCACAGCGAGTACGTGATCACGGCCGAATCGAACGAGTGATCCGGGAACGGTAGCTGTTCGGCGTAGCCTCGGACGAGCTCGACGGGCACCTGCACCGTCGACGCTCGACTCGCGGCGCGCTCGAGGAGCGGCGCGGACGGATCGATCCCGGTGACCTTGGCGACCTTCGCGCCATCATAGAACTCGAGGTTGAGCCCCGAACCGACGCCCACCTCGAGCACCTCGCCGTGGGCGCGCGGAACCCAGCGCTTGCGCTCCTCGAGAATCGCGCTGCTCCGACACGCCTTCTCGATGAGGTGGGGCAACACACGTTCGGCCCAGAGACTCATGATGGGTCACCCTTCGAGGTGTCAGCCATGCGCCTTCCCGGCGGGGCGATGACCGACGGCATCGGCGACCTCGCGGCGGATCGAGTCCATGTCGAGCTTCTCGAGCTGGGCAACCAGCGAGTCGATGGCAGGGCCAGGCATCGCACCAGGCCTCGAGAATACGAGGATCCCATCGCGAAATGCCATCAGGGTCGGGAGCGCCTGAACGCAGAGGTCGCCCGCCAAGCGTTGCTCGACGTCGGTATCCACCTTGGCGAACACGACGGCGGGATGCCGCGCCGCCGCGGCCTCGAACGTCGGTGCGAACGCCCGGCACGGGCCGCACCACGCCGCCCACAGATCGACCAGGACGATGCCTTGCTCGATCGTCGCTTCAAACGTCTCGGATGTCAGATTCGTGACCGCCATGTTCGACCTCCTGGGCATACGAGCCGTGGGCGAACGAAAGGGTTCGCGCCCACGGCTCGGCACGCGCCTTGCGAGCGATGGAGCGCTGATGCCTGTACAAACACCTCGCGCGCGGTCGCTGTGGCCTCGCGAGCACGGTGCCTACGTCCAGCTGCTTGTTCCGCTCGTAACGTCGCTGCTCGCGACGGATCTTGGGTGGGCCGGGAGCGCGATCGCGTTCGGCGCAGGCCTCGCGTTTCTCGCGAGCGAGCCGCTGAGGGTGGTGCTCGGGGCACGAGGTGCGCGGATGCAGGAGGTGGCCGGGGCACGAGCGCGGACACGCCTCGCTCTGTTCGGCCTGCCCGCCGTGCTCGTGGGCGCGACCGGCCTCGTGCTCGCACCCAGCGCCGCCTGGGGGTTCGCCTTGGCGCTCGCACCGCTGGTGGGCTTCGTGATCGTCGCGTCTCGCCGCGGGACCGTCGAGACCGTGCTCGGTGAGAGCGTCGCCGCGTTCGCACTCGCCGGGGCTGGTGGGCCGGTCGCGATCGCGGGTGGCATGGCGGCCCGCGAGGCGCTGGTGATCTGGCTCGGGTGGTCGCTGGCGTACGCGACCACCGTGATCGCCGTGCACCACGTCATCGCGCGCCACCGACGCGCGAGCTCGCCGGTCGGGGTCCGTTCGGGGATGGTCGTTGCCCTGTACTGCGTTGCCCTCGCGGCCTCGATCACGGCATTTCCGTCGGCGTGGTTCGCAACGCCGCTAGCGATCGTGGCGCTGATCGTCTTTGTCCGGCCGCCACGCGCTACGAGACTACGTGCCGTCGGGATCGCGTTTCTCGCGAGCTCGATCGTATCGGCCGTGTGCGTGATCGCTCGCGCCTAATCGTCCTTCGAACCCATGGTCGCGATCAGTCCTCTGGCAAGCGCGTCCTTCTCCGCCAGGGAGAGTCTCGCCTCGGGATGCATGAGTGTGTAGCTCCGCGGCGGCATCTCCCCGTCGAGCACGGCTTCGCCAGCTTCTACGGCCTCCTCGTACGTCCGGGACCAGTCGGAGAAGTTGAGCACTTGGCGGCCCTCGTCGACGTGACTCTGCACGAGCCATGATGCTGGGGCGACGTGGGTGTACCAAGGCCACGCGGACTCGTTGCTGTGGCAGTCGAAGCAGGCCCGTACCGCGAGCGCCCGCGTGGAGGCTTGATCCCAGCGTGGCTCGCTCACCACGGGTGGATTCGCATGTTCGCGCCCGTAGGGCACGAGCTGAATCGCGCCGAAGCCTGCCACGAGCCCGAGGCCGATTCCGACGAGGATCTTCTTGGCGCGAGGACACATAGTTCGAAGCGGTGCAACAAAAGCGCCATGCGGCAGTCCCCGGGTCAGCTACGCTACGAACGATGGCGCGTCACCTCCACCTGCTTGCGGCCGTGGCCACGGACATGACCTTCGAACGCACGCGGCTCGACGAACGTGCGGTGTGGGTCGGCAAGTGCATCCACTGCAACAGCAAGCTCGTCGTGGCCGACGATGGCCGCTCGCTCGGCGAAGCGACCCTCGAGCACATCATTCCGCAGGCTCGTGGCGGCACCAATGATGTGAGGAACCTCGCGGTCGCGTGTGGGCGCTGCAATCGCGAGAAGGGCAAGCGACACGATCACAAGCGCGGCGAGCGGCTCGACGACGTGGTCGCGACGCTGCAGGCACGCCGCGCGGAGCGGTGGCGCGAGCCCGACGCTGTGGGCATGGCGGTACGCCTCGCTCCCGTACTCCGCAGCTAGCCGCACAGCCGCTAGCGAGACGTCGTCGTGATCATCGGGCCGACGCGATCGCGCAAAGCATGCGGCCCGGTGGCTCGTCAGTGCATCGGATGGCGCCGAACCCCGCTGCCAGACTTCAGCGCGGCCTCGCGAATCGGCGAGACTAGCGGCAACGGATCGGACTCGCGATCGAGCACGATGGAGAGGTGACCGCCGTCGAGCGGCAGTACGAGGTTGAAGAACCGCCCGTAGCGAACCAGCAGGTAGTCCAGGCCATCGCAGTCGACATCGCCGCGGCGACTTGCGAGCTCGATCAGCACAGGGTTGACCACGAGCTCGTCCCAGCGCTCGCTGTCTGCCGAGGCTCCCCGCGCTCCCTGCCGCTCGCGGAGCAGCGGTTCACCACCGCCGAGGTGCAGCGCGGCGTAGCGGATTCTCGGAGACAGCTCGAGGATCGATTCGAGAAGCTTCTCGCCCTTCATGCGGTCCAGCGCTGCATCTGAAGTGCCACGCCCGAGGTGCAGCGAATGCGAATCTTCTGCGCCCTACGGCACGGACGTCCGCGTGCCCGCACGATCTGCGCCGACGATCGAGATCGTCAGGAGAGCTGGCGGCGGTCGGCGACGGTGTGCTGCGTGACCAGCTGATGGACGACAAACTCCTTCAAGAGCCGCCGGTCGCGTCGCGAGGTGTCGCCGATTTGCAGACCCGCGCGGCACCAGAACCGCGGCCGGCCATCGGGGTGGTAGCCCATCCGGGTCAGGACCGATCGGGTGACCTTCGCGCTGGTCCAGAGGACCTCGTCGATCCCGGGGAGCTCGATCTCGAGCTGGACGATGGGCTTCGCGGTCGCCGGATCGAACACGCGTTCGAGGCGCAGTCCGAGGGCGGAGAGGTTGCTCAGCGATGCGTAGTGGAGGTCGTGATCGCTCGCGACGGCGCAGAACCCGTCGACGGAGATCCGCGGCGCGCGTCGGCGTGCGTCGAGAAGGTTCATGAAGAAAATTGTAGAGCGCGGGCGCGAGCGGTCCAAGAAACCAGTCGTCACGGCCCCGCGGGCGACGCGATCAAGGTCCGGACCTCCCATAGCTCGGGGAAGAACGTCAGATCGAGCGCCTTCTTCAGGAAGCCCACACCCGAGCTACCTCCGGTGCCGTGCGCGAAGCCAATGATGCGCTTGACGGTGGTCATGTGACGGAACCGCCAGAGCTGAAACCGCTCCTCGACATCGACGAGCTTCTCGCACATATCGTAGGCTTCGTAGTTGCGCTCGGGATTCGCGTAGATGGTGCGGAACACCTCGACCACGCCGGCGCTCGACTCGTAGGGCTGCGAGAAGTCGCGGGTCAGACGATCGGCGGGGATCGCGTGGCCGTGGCGCGCGAGCCAGGCGAGGAACTCGTCGTAGATCGAGGGTGCGACGAGCCGCGCCGAGAGCTCTGCGTGCACACCCGCGTCGTGCTTGTGCGGCTTGAGCGTGTTCGCATCCTTGTTCCCGAGGACGAACTCGAGCGAGCGATACTGATAACTCTGAAAGCCGCTCGCCTTGCCCAGTGCGTCCCGAAACTGGACGTACTCGCTGGGCGTCATCGTCTCGAGAACGGCCCACTGCTCGAACAACATGCGCTGGATGTGGGCGACCCGCGCGAAGATCTTGAACGATTCCGCGAGCCGGTCGGTGCGCACCAGCTTCACCGCGCAGTCGAGCTCGTGCAGCAGGAGCTTGATCCACAGCTCGCTGGTGTGATGCTGGATGATGAACAGCATCTCGTCGTGCACCGCGGTGACCGGTCGTTGCGCGCCGAGCAGCTCGTCGAGGTGCAGGTAATCCCCATACGTCCCACCCTTGTGGAGCTCGACGTGGATGCCAGTCTCGAGATCGCGGCGGTTCTCGCTCATGGGCGCAGCCTATGCTGGTTCCGGGCCGCGTCCTCGCCTTATGCTCCACACGCGTGCTCGAAGTGGGTGAAATTGTCGGCGGCCGGTTCCGCATCGATCGAGTGATCGGGGTCGGCGGGTTTGGCGAGGTCGCGGCAGCAACGCACCTCGAGCTGCGGCAGTCCGTCGCGATCAAGATGATGAAGGACGAGTTTGTCGGAGACATCGAGATCATCGAGCGCTTCTTGCGTGAAGCTCGAGCGGTCGCGGTGCTGCGCACCGACCATGTCTGTCGGGTGCACGATGTCGCGCGCACCGACGATGGAACGCCCTACATCGTGATGGACCTGCTCGAAGGCCGCGACGTCGCGTCGATGCTGCGGCAGGAACCGTTGCCCGTCGCAACGGCGGTCGACTTCGTCGTCCAGGCATGCGTGGCCCTGGCGGAGGCACACCCCCGGGGTATCGTGCACCGCGATCTCAAGCCACCCAATCTGTTCGTCACGCGTCGCACCGATGGCAGCCCGCTCGTGAAGCTCCTCGACTTCGGCGTCGCGAAGGCCGCCGACGAGCTTCGGCTGACGCACAGCATGGCGATGCTCGGGTCCCCGCAGTTCATGTCCCCCGAACAGCTCACGACCCCGCGCGATGTCGATGCGCGCACCGACATCTGGTCGCTCGGCGTCACGCTCTACCAGATGATCACCGGGCGACTGCCGTTTCCGAGCGCGCAGATCGGTGAGCTCGCCGTGATGATCACGACCCAGGCGCCTGCGCCGATCGACGTGGCTCC
>JANOPP010000043.1:0-11242 GCA_031421915.1 Myxococcales bacterium
TGGACCGGCCCGCGACTCGCATCCCGAGTGACCACCGAGAGAGAGGCCCGGCAATCGCCCTCCCCGTGCGTTCCCTCCCCTATGCACCCGGGGCCTCCGAGGGTGGCGGCGCTCTCTCTCGCCCCGAGCGCGCGACCCGCGCACGGACCGTGACAACGCGAAGCCGCCGCACGCTCGACGAAGGTCGAACGACTCACACACCGGGTTGCGGCGGCGGAGCGCTTGGCGCGGTCCGATGCGCGGAAGCGCGCGGGGCGAGAGAGCGCCGACATCCGAGGCATTCGGACGTGACCCGACGATCGGGCGCACGCGTCGAGTCGGTGGCCGTGCGCCACCAGCAACTAGCCAGGCCGGAAGTTCAGCGGATACGTCACCGTGAGTGTGCCGCCATCGACAGGCTGCTCGAACGTGGTGTTCGCAAATGCCCGAGCGATACAGTTCTCGAGCGCGCCCTGCGCCCCACTTGCCGTGGACGACAGCACGGTCCCCGTCGGACCGATCGTGAACTTGATGACGACGCGCCGGCGGTCCGCGGGCGACAGCCGCTCGTAGCATTCGGCGATCGGCTTCATCGTCTGCCGGATCGCGCGGCGCACGGCGTACCGATCACGCTCCACACTCGTCGGCCCTTGCGGGATTCGCGGCGTGCGTCCCGGCGTCGACGTTGGCCCGGCCTCGGTCGCGACCGGCAGGAGCGGCGGCGGCGCGACGACGACGGGCGCGATTGTCGCGGGAGCGGGCGGAGCGGGAGCTATCACCGGAGCTGGCGTTCCTCCGCATCCCAGGAGCGCGATCACGACGAAACGCACGTGGGAAGGACACGGTCTCCTCGCGCCGGTTGCTACTTCGTGAACGACGCCGAGACGCCCATGTGGAACAGGCGCGAGTCGGGCGTCATGAAGTTCGACATCGGCGTGTACGCCGCGCCGACCTCGGGCATCAACGCCCAGCTCTTCGAGAGCTGCCAGCGGAAGCCGATCGACTCGCCGATGAACGGGACCTCGACGGGCTGGGCGCCCGAGGAGTACCAGCGCTGATAGCCACCGGTCACCGAGAGCACGAGCTGGTGGCGACCGAGATCGATGCCGCCGATCAGTGGCGCAGCGACGTGCATGCCCTCGACGATCGCACCGCCCGACTCGGCGAGGCGGTACCCGGCGGCGGCGCCGACCGCGAACGACCAGCGGCCGTGCTGGACCACGCGCACCTTGCCGGCGACCTCGAGCGAGCCCGTGCTGAACTGTCGGAGCGCGAGCATCGTGGCGTTGACCTGGACCTCGTAGCGATCGACGAAGCCGCGCCGCGCGCCGACGGACAGCTCCGGCATCGGTGCGCCGCCCTGGCCCGGAGCGGAGGTGCCCGTCGCCTGCGCACCGAACAGCCACTCCGTCTGCCCAGCGGGCGAGATCTTGGTCGTGCGGTAGGTCGAGTACGAGCCGCAGCCCGCGAGCGCGAACAATGCCAGCGCCTTCACGAGTCCACCGCCTCGGAGTACGTCAGCACGGCACCACACATCTCGTCGTCGGTCGCCCAGTGGAGCGTTCGAGGTTTGACTTGCTCTCCGTTGACGAACTTCTGGTTGGCCTCGGTGTTGTCCCAGTGACACTCGACGTAGACCTTGTCGCCGGGTTCGAGGCGGACGGGCGTCTCGAAGTAGTAGTCGGCCATCCAGTGGAAGTCCCAGCGCGTGATGTTGAGGAGGCAGTCAGTGGTGCCGTCGCGGCGGAGGATCGCGACGCGGCCGATCGTGCCGAGCTCGTGCATGTGGAGCATCACGTTGTGGATATCGACGGCCTTGTCGTGAGTGATGGCCTTGGACGGGTCGTAGGCAAACCACGCGGTGGCGTCCGGATCGCCCGCGGCGATCGCCATGCCTTCGCCTGCGAACCACAACGGGTTACCGACGGGGATGCCCTTCTCGACGCGCTCGACGGAGTCCTCGAGCATGATGTCGATCGTGGATTGATCGGGTTTCACGCCGTGGCCCGTGTCGTAGTGGACGTTGAGCATGATGCGCGAGCCGGCGGGCAGCTCGCGACCGATGCCCTCGGGGAGCACGCGCGCGAGCACGCCGGGCTGCCAGCCGCCGATGTACTCGGCACCGGTCGAGAGCTCACCGCCCTGGCCGTAGCAGTCCCAGCCGGGCCGTCCATCCTTGCCGTCGTCCTTCGAGAGGTCGGCGGCCTTGTCGGCGGAGAGTGCGTAGACGATCACGTGATGGACCATCGGGCGCGCGCCCGGCTTGAAGTCGAAGCCGGTGATGTAGCGCTTGCGATCGATCGCATCGTGATCGAGGAGGAAGCAGCGCAGCTCGTCCGCGCCGACCTTGGGTGCGGGCGTGAACGGCTCGTGCATCGTCGCGGTGAGATCGACGTGCGGCAGTCCTGCGGGGGGCGGCATGATCGGCGGTGCGTCGGCGACCTCGCCGGTCGGCATGCCGTTGTCGAACCAGGCGAGGACGGTCGCGCGCTGGTCGTCGGTCAGCGAGCGGTCCCAGCGATACGGCGTGCAACACGGATCGGGTTGCCACGGGGGCATCGTGCGATCGAAGACGGCGTCGTGGATCGAGCCGCGACGCGCGGAGACGCGAGCGAGGGTGTCGAGCGGGAACGGCGCGAGGCCGCCGTCGGTGTGACATCCCTGGCACTTCGCGACGATGATCGGCTGGACGTCGCGATACCAGGTCGGGGTGGCAATGCCGGCGGTGTCATCGGGGACGAGGCACAGGCCGAACTCCTCGGAGAGCGGCATGTCCTCGTCGTAGAAGCAGCCAGTCCACAGCAGCAGCAAGGCAACCCAGCGCATGGGAGGGTGCTCTGCAGTGGGTGTGCCGCCTCCAAGTGGCTGATCTGGGTCCGGGAGGTGTGGGGGGCCTCCACGTGAACGGATGGAGACACCTACTCGGTGATGCCGGCGATCTGCACGGTCAGGCGCTTCTGAGCGGCGCTCGGCTCGACGGTGGACATCGCGACGAGGCCCGCGAGGTCGCCCTCGGCCTTCATCTCGCCGGTGAGGAACGCTTGCACGCCGGCGGCGTTGTCACCGTCGACGAACACCTTGCGCGCGAGGTCCTCGGTGAGCGTGAGCGAGGTCGGGGTGCCGTCGCGGTGGCCGCGCGAGAACAGGCCATTCTCGAGATAGACCTGCGCATCGCCGGAGGGAGACGTGACGGTGATGTTGACCTTGACGGCCTTCATCTCCGTCGGGATCTGAAGATCACCGGCAGCAGCGATCAGCTCGTCGACCTTGTCGAACCATGCAGCAGACAGGAACGCGTAGGGCATGTCACACCTATACCGCGTGAGCTACGTGTTCGGAGACATCACCGTCGCGACGACGAACACCGATCGCGTGGTGTTCCCCGACAGCGGGATCACCAAGGGCGACGTGATCGCCTATTACAACGAAGTTGCCGACGTGATGCTCCCCGAGCTGCGCGGAAGGCCGCTCACCATCGAGCGGTTCACCAAGGGGATCGACAAGGGCGGCTTCTTTCAGAAGCACGCTCAGAAACACTACCCGGCGTGGATCGGGCGCGAGGAGCTGGGGGGCAAGACGAAGGTCGTCTACCCGATCTGCGATACGGCGGCGGCGCTCGTCTACTTCGCGAACCAGGGCGGGTTCGTGATGCACGTGTGGACCAGCAGGCGCGAGACGCCGGAGTGTCCCGACGAGCTGGTGTTCGATCTCGATCCACCGGAGGGCGGGTTCGCGCTGGTGCTGCGGACCGCGCGAATCCTGAAGGAGCTGTGCGCCGAGCTCGGCGTGCCGGTGTTCGTCAAGACGACGGGCAGCAAGGGACTGCACGTGATCGTTCCACTCGATGGCGCGGCGACGTTCGACGAGGTCGCCGCGGTGTGCGGCCGGATCGCGAAGCACCTGTGCGCGCGGTACCCGGATCTCGTGACGACCGAGTTCTACAAGAAGGATCGCAAGGGCCGGCTGTTCCTCGACACCATGCGGAACTCGCTCGGAGCCACGATCGTCGCCCCGTACTCGCTGCGCGCGAGGCCCGGAGCTCCGGTGTCGGCGCCGATCGCGTGGACCGAGCTCGATGCGATCACGCCCGATGGGATCCGGTTGCGCGACATGCGAGCACGACTCGATCGGAGCGGAGATCCGTGGTCAGGCCTGCGGGCGCGGGTCGCGACCGTCGAGGAGATCGCGCGCGGCGTGGACCGGCTTCCTGCTACGCTGGTGTGATGCGCGCGTGGCTGTGCCTGCTGCTCGCCGGCTGCACCGACGGTGTGGTCACCGGGCCTGCGACGTCGAGCATTCACACCGACGTCAGCTCGTCGACGTTTGTCGACAACGTCGTGCTGTTCGAACCACCGGGGACGTATCGGCGGTGGACGGTGAAGATCCTCGAAGTCGACGTCGGCACCGACTGCGTTGCTGCCGGCGATCCACTCGTCGCGATCGACATCTACACGATCTACGACTCGGCGCCGCGCGGCCTCATCCCGCTGTCCGAGACTCCGCCGCCGGTCCTGTTCCCCGCGGCGTACGCGACGGTCGCCGATGGCCCGAGCGTCTCCGGTTCGATCATGATCAGCGCCGCCGCGACCACCAAGCTCATCGGCTCGCTCTCGGGCTACGTGACCCTCGACGGTGCGACTCGCGCTGTCGATGTCACGTTCGATGCGCCGACGTGTCAGCCCTAGCGGCAGGCGAGCGCAGCCTGCATCGCATCGAAGCTGTTCTGCGTCGCCGCACCGCCGCAGCGACACGGTGCCGGCTGTGCGTTCGCGCCGACGCACATCGAGTCACGGTCGGTGAAGTTCCGCTCGAGCGAGCAGTCCATGTCGGCGTTGAGGATGTCCTCGCAGTTGTCGGCGATCGAGAGCAACGCGGTCATCTGCGCGTAGCCGCGGAGCGCGACGTGGCACGCACGGGCGAACGTCGGCAGGGCATTGCCGAACACGAACTGGACCTCGTGCCCCGAGCGGCACGCGCTGGGCACGATGTTCGTGGTGCCTGCCGAGCCCGCCCAGTACGCGGTCGTGAACACGATCTCGGTGTGCTGCTGCGCCCCTGGATCGGTCTCCGTGATCTCGACCGGAAACGGCGCGAGCCGCGTGCGGATGCAGTCGGTGAGAAAGCCCCAGTCGATGTCGTCGTGGGGCCAGGGCGGGAGCGTGCGCGGCATGTCGAGCAGCTCGCTGGCGTTCTGCGACGAGTCGTCGCGCCCCGCGAACGCGTAGTCCCCGCCAGTGCGGTTGAGGTAGAGGACCGAGCGCTCGCAGGAGGCGTCGAGTGGCGACGGTGGCTCGCCACCACATGCGACCAGGCCGAGCACCACGACCGCCCTCATGGCGACGATCGTCGCACGATTTCCGCAGCCCGATCGCGATCTAGTTGATCGTCCACTGACTCGGTGGGACGTGGAACAGGGTTCCTGCCGCCGAGATCGAGGATGCCGCGCTGCGCAGCTTGCCCCCGAGGGTCGGGATCACCGTGTACTTCGCGGTGAACGTCTGCCCGGGCTCGAGCGCGGGGATCGTCAGCTCGAGCTTGCCGTCGGCCGGCTCGAACGAGCGAATCGTCCCGGCGTCGACGAGCGCCTGCAGGCTCGGTGTGTCCACCTGCACGCCCGCGGGCAGCGACTGGACGATCTTGATCTCGGCACCCGACGGCGCGATCGCTGCGATCGTGATGTCGATCGGCACACCGACCGCACCGACGACCGGTGCAGGCGTCAGAGTCATCTCGAGACCGCTCTGCGTGGTCTGCTTCTGCCACGGCACCCAGCCACGGAGATCGAGCGCGTAGCCGAGGCCTGGAACCGCGGGCTCCGCGATGATCTTCCACTCGTGGGAACCGGCGAAACCCGGTGCCGCGGCCTCGAGGGTGAGCACCTCGCGCAACGCCGCGCGATCGAGGGTGCCCTCGGTGACAGGCTTGCCGTCCATGAGCAGCGTGATCTTCACGCCCTCGGGAACAGGTGCCTTGAACAGCTCGAGGATCGCCTGCATGCACGACAGGTTCGCGCGGCCATCGCCCCACCCGCGCTCGGGCCCGTAGCTGCCGAGGAGGGTCGCGCCGAGATCGGCGAGCGGCGCCTTGGGATCGCTCATGAGCGCGAGCACCGCGAGGGCGGTCGCCTCGGCGCGTCCCGGGCGCGTACCGTCGGAGCGAACGATGCCGTCGACGACGTCGAGGTACTTCGTCCCGTCGGGATCGTCCTTGATCGCGGCGCGCACGAGCACGCGGAGCTTCTCGGCGAGGTCGCCCGTAACGGCGCCACTCGCGAGGATCGCCGCGGCGGTGTAGCCGTCGAGCACGTGGGCGAGATTGCGCTCGAACGCACCGCGCGCACGGAACGCGACTGCCTGCGACCGCTGACGCTCCTGGCTGGTGAGATGCGCAGCAGCGACGGCGCGCGTCGCCTCGGCAGTCGCGACGAGGACGCGCTGCACGGTCCAGCCCGTGCCTCCGGCGAACGTGCCGTCGGGGCGCTGGTTCTGCGCGAGATACGCTGCGGCGCGCTCGCCGAGGCGCGACAGCACCGGATTCTGGGGATGCGCGAGGGCGGCCTCGGTCAGCAGCGTCGCGCGATCGACATCGAGCGTGCGGCCGTCGCGGATGGCACGCTGACCGGTGAGGATCGACAGCGTGCGGATCGCATCAGGATCCGCAGAGTCACCCAGCGACGCGAGCAGCTTGCTCGCCTTGCCTGCGAGCAGCAGCGCGTACGCATCGTCGGCAACGCCATCGCGATACGTCGACACGCCGAGCTCGGAGCGCAGGAGCGCGAGCGCGCCCGGGTAGACGAGCAGGCGCACGCGATCGGTCAACGGATCCGAGCCCGCCGGACCCTCGATCGTGAGCGTGCGCGGCTCGGCGAGCGTGCCGGTGCGGCTCACGGTCTCGGGGCGTCCCGAGGGCCGCACGTCGATCGTACGCAGCACGGCATCGGTGCCAGCGAGCGTCGCGTGAACCTCGAGCTTGCCAGCGCGCTCGGCGCGCAGCGTCGCGTACTCGACGACACTGCCCTGCGCGGGGATCGTCTTCTTGCCGCCACCGCCGACCAGAGTCGCGTTCTTGACCTCGAGCTCGAGGTTGCTCGTCGACGTCGTGGCGGTCGTGTTGACGATCTGGATCGGCAGCTTGATCTCGTCGCCAACGACCAGGAACTTGGGCACCACGAGATCGACGTAGGTCGGCAGCGTGCCGAGAAAGCTCGTTGTCGCACCCGCCTGCGCGCCCTGACGCGAGTGCGCGAGCGCGAGCACGCGCCAGCTCGTCAGCCGATCCGGGACACGCACCGGCACCGTCGCGGCGCCGTGATCATCGGTGACGACGAGCGGCTCGAACAGGAACGTCTCCGGGAACCACGCGCGCGTCGAGGTCTCCGCGGCGCCCGAGCTCTTCGGCCCCGGTGCTGTCGGTCGCCGCCCGCTTCCGCCCTTCCCGCCACCGACGCCGTAGCCCGCGCCGGTGCCCTGACCGCCGAAAGCTTCAGCGGTGCTCGAGCTCGGGTCGCCGCCTGGGCCGTCGTCGGTGCTCGACCAGACATCGGCCTTTGGTGCCGACGCATTCTGCGTCCGCATCTTGTACTGGCCCGCGTCGCGCTCGTTCTCCTTCTTGCCCATCTTGCCCTCGTCGAGGGCCATCGCCTGGCCGGCACCTCCGGAGTCCTCCTCATGACTTGCCAGCTCGAGGTTGTTGCTATGGCTCGTTGCCGTTGCGTATTCGCGATCGGTCATGCCGTGGCGCGAGTCCCGACCCTTGCAACCCGCAACGAGCGCGAGCGCGATCATGATCATGCGATTCATCACGGCTTCTCCTTGTTCACCCACGCCGCCCAGTTCTCCACATCCTCCGGTAGCCGCGTGCCGAGCACGATCACCGAGCGCGGATCGGTCAACGCGAGCAGATCCTGCGGCAGCATCGCCAGTCGCAGCTTCCGTCCGTACGCGTCGACGACCTTCTCGCCGCGCTTCTCGCAGACGGCGAGCGCCATGGTCCACAGCCCCGACATCGTCGCGGGACGCATCTTCTGCGTCGCCGGCGCGTTCGCTTCCCACACCCGTGTTTGCACGTGGAGCTCCGCGAGCACCGTGTAGAAGTTGTCCGTCAGCTCCTCGATCGGATCGAACTGCGTCGTCGCACTCGCGTTGACGACTGCGTCGAGCTCGGGAGGCGACGGGATGGTGCTGACGCGCAGGACCGTCGCCGCCGCGGCATTCGCGCCGCGGATCCGACCGAGCGTCAGCGCCTGACCGTCGAGCGAGCCGAACGCGGGTGTCGGCGTGTCGACCTTGGGTCGCAACCTGCCCATGCTGTCGGGCTGCGCGAGCGTGACGAGCTGACCGAGGCTCTCGTCGACGCCGAACAGGCCGACGGCAGCCGGACTGCCGACGCCGCCGATCCGGGTCTGGATCTGGAGCTGTGCCTGATCGCCGGGGCGATAGCGTGGTTGCTTCGGCTCGATCGAGACCGCGAGATCCGTCTGCGGCTTGACGTAGACCAGCGCGCGCACGCCGCCGCCCGTGATCTCGACCCAACCCTCGGTTCCTTTCTCGATCGTGAACGCCGCCTTGCGCTCGGGATCGAGCTTGGCCTTCTGCTCTCCCTTGAGATGACGCAGCACCAGCTCCTTCGGCAGCGCACCGGAGCCGAAGTCGGGGCCGCGGATCAGCTCGGCCGTGATCGAATCGCCCTCCTTCGCCAGGATCGGGCTGACGCGCAGGCGCAGTCGCGGCACGCTGCCTGGGACCACGCGCAACGTCGTCGACGGTGGAACCTTCACCCCGTCGATCGCAGCAGTGACGAGCAACTCGTACCCGAGCATCGTCGTCGCCTGCGGTCGCTCCTGGATCACACTCTCGGGTGGCGACAGCCCGAACCGGATGAAGCCGAGCGAGTCCGAGGTCGCCTCTTCCTGCAGCTTCACGCGCGTACCGAAGCGCTGCTGCACGCAACCGATCGCCGCGGCGGCCGCGGGCTCGGCGTCCTGGGAGTCCTTGATCCAGGTGCCGAGCTCGACCTCCTTGCTCCCCGCGCGGACGCGCCACGTCATCGCGCGCGGCAGCGAGCCCTCGATCGACTGCGGGAGACAATCGCGTGTACTCCGCGCGAGGTTCTCGACGCCTTCCTCGAAACCTTCAGGCAACGCGAGCGCACTGACCACGTCGGTCGACAGCTTCGACAGCTCCGGATCCTCGAAGCTGAACGTGACCGTGTACAGCCGCTCGGCGCCCGCGGGTAACCGGCGCGTGCGTACCTGATTCGCGACGCACTGACCGAGCGGATTCGGCGCCGCTCCGACGGTCGCGATCGCACCGCTCGGCTCGACGCGCATGCCGATTCGCGCACCACCATTGCCCGTGTCGTCGTCCTCGCCCTCACCGTCGACCGATGTCGCGCCGACCCACTTCGCGCACGCTCCGAGTCCTGGGAGCCACTTGTCCATCTCGACCTGATCTGCGAGCGATGCTCCTTCGCCGCCCATCAGCTCGACGACCTCGCTGCGAGTCACGAGCGCGACCTTCTTTGCGGGCCGGAACGGCACGGCCGGGATCACGATGTTGACCGGGGCGCCGGGATCGAGCTGCAGGCTCGCCACGCCATCCTCGTCGAGCTCCGTCGTGGTGCCCGGATCGTTGGGCTGCCACGCGCGCTTGATGGTGACCTTCGTCTTGCGCACGACCTGCCCGTCGGGCGTCGCCACGCGGACGTACATCCGGTTGTTGGTGCCCTCGACCAGCCCGTCCGCGAGCTCGGTCACGGACGACACCTCGATCCCGTCCTTGCTCAGCAGCACGCTCGCCGAGCTCTCGACGCGATCACCCGCCGGATCGATCGCGCTGATCGATGCGACCAGCGATGCCCGGCCCTGGAGATCCGCGGGAATCTGCGGCAGCGCGAGCTCGAACCGTCCATTCGCGCCGCTCGTCGCGACCTTGGGCAGGAGCTTGTCCTCCCAGTCGAGCGGCGGCGGCCACTCGCCGCTGACCGACCACGCGATCTCGATCTTCGCGTTCGCGACCGGCGCACCGGAGCTGTAGACCACCTGGCCGCGAACCGTCGGCTTGTCACCGACGCCGTAGAACGTCTTGTCGGGCGTCGCCTCGACGCGGAACCGCGGCAGCTTGAACGGCTCGACGGTGAACGGCACCTCGTCGACCGCGTCCGCCGAGACCCACGACACCTTCCAGCTCCCGGTCTGCGCGAGCTTGTCGAGAGGAAACGAGCCAGCGACCACACCCCAGTCCGTCGCGGGCGCCTTCTCCTCGAGCAGCACCTCGCCACTGGGATCCTTGACCATCCAGCGGCCCGGACGACCATCGAGCGGCGCGAGATCGCGCGCGCGGAGAACGACCGCGCGGAATCGCACGACGTTGCCCGGCTCGTAGAGCGGACGGTCGGTGATCACGTGAATGCGGGCCGGCGTGTAGAGCGGCACAGCGAGATCGAGCTCGCCGGTCCCGAGGCGCGTCGTGTACTTCGCGCGCAGCTTGTAGTCGCCGTCGGGGACCTCGGGGAGCTTGATGCTCGCGGTCCCGGTCTTCCACGGCTTCGTTGGCGTCAGCGGTGTCACCTTGTTGTTCGAATCGATCAGCGACAGCGCGACACTCTGGATCTCGGTGATGTCGAGCGTCTGCACCTGGTCCGCGCCGGCGATCGTGTAGTGCGCCTTCGCGAACAGCTGAACGGTTGCCTCCCCGCCGCGCCTCGCGCCCTGGACCTGGAGCCGAGCCGTCTGCCGGATCGTTCCCGACGGACACGACATCGTCGTGAGCCCGTAGCGCAGGTACATCGATTCGCAGCGTCCATCGTGCGTGTTGACCCTCGCGATCAACGCCGCCATCCCCACGGCCACAGCCATCGCCACATATCGATTCATCAGCGGTTCCCCCGTCGATCAGGTTACCGCAGCGTGTCACCAGCCCCTGCGTCGAGCACGATCATTCCGCCCGCGCCAGATCCTTGGGTCCGATGATCACGCTCGACGAGGTCCGAGCGTCAGCGCGTGGGAACAGCTCGCGTGGACGGCATGACCATCGGCGTCACACCCGTCGGCACGCACACCTGGAACATGCCCGTCGAGCCACCACCGCCACCCGCCGACTGACCTTCTCGATGTTCTTTTCGCCCGGAAAGTTCCGGCGGTACATCTTGTAGATGGGCCACACCGTCGCGAATTGCCCCAGTCGCCACGACGGGAAACGTCCGCGACCCTGAAGATTCTCGCAACGCGGCCCGCTCCGCGGCGTCTCACGGCCCGGAGGCACCA
>JANOPP010000044.1:0-11619 GCA_031421915.1 Myxococcales bacterium
CAGCGGCACCGGCGGCGGGTTGATCCAGACATCGACGCCCTTGGGTCCAACGCCGTGGCGCTGCACGAGTGCCCGCGCATTCCCGGGGTTGGATTCGAGGTGGAGGATTCGCGACGCGTGTGCGTAGAGGATCGGATCGGCGACGACCGCCTCGTAGCACGGCATCCGGATCACCTGGCGCGAGCGATCGACGCGCTTCTTCGTCAGCGGGATCAGCTTGGTCTCGGCCGGAGCCGCCTCGCCGGTCGAGCACGGTGCCTCCTGGCGGACCTCCTCCATCGCGTACGGATCCGGCATTGGCTCGACGCGGCCCGGTGCATCGAGCGTCGTCGAGTCGAGCTCGCTCCAGTCGTGACCGTTGCGTGTGAACGCAGTGCCGCGGAGATCGCGGATCTCGTTGATCGGCGTGCCCGACGCGAGGCGATGCGCGATCTCGACGATCGCACGTTCGGCGTTTCCGTAGACGAGGAGATCCGCGTGTGAATCGACGAGGACCGAGCGACGAACCTTGTCGCTCCAGTAGTCGTAGTGCGCGATCCGGCGCAGGCTCGCCTCGATGCCACCAACGACGAGCGGCACGTCGGGGAACGCCTCGCGGCACTTCTGCGAGTAGACGATCACCGAGCGATCCGGACGCAGGCCCGCGACGCCGTTCGGCGAGTATGCGTCGTCGCTACGGACCTTGCGATCACTCGTGTAGCGATTGACCATCGAGTCCATGTTCCCGGCGGAGACGCCCCAGAACAGATTCGGGCGACCGAGCGCGCGGAACGGCTCGGCGCTGCGCCAATCAGGCTGATCGAGGATGCCGACGCGAAACCCGTGCGACTCGAGAAGGCGGCCGACGAGGGCCATGCCGAAGCTCGGGTGATCGATGTACGCGTCGCCCGAGATCAGGATGATGTCGCAGCTATCCCAGCCGAGCTCGTCCATCTCGGCGCGCGTCGTCGGCAGGTACGGCGCCACGCCGAACCGTCGCGCCCAGTATGGGCGATACGAGAACAGGGGCTTGGATACGGCAACCACGGGGCAACGGGTAGCACGGCAACGGGCCGTCGAGAACGCTATTCGGGGGCAGGCTTGGGTTTGGCGTCCTGGTCATTCACCAGGTTGGCCTGCTGGGCCTCGGTCAGGAGGGTGCCGCACTGATCGGCGTCGGAGAGCGACTTGATCTGGGCCAGACACGCGATCGCCTGCGAGCTCCACTGATCCTGTTCGCAGCGCTTCTGGATCATCCCGATCATCGCATTCAGCGACTCGTCGGGCGGGCGCGGATCCTTGGTCGCCGCCATCTCGTCGACCATGTGTTGCGCTGCATCCGCGCAGGTCGGGCCTGCGGGTTTCGGCGATTCGGACGACTTCGCAGCCGGGCACGCGGCGAGCGTCCCGAGCAGCAGCAACGCGCGGATCACCACGTCTTGGCGCCGGGGCATTCCGCCGCGACTTGCTTGACCGTGTGAATCGCGGAGCCGCAGGTCGGATCGAGAGTGCGCATGTCCTTGACCGTCGGCCACGTCGCCTTGAACGCCGCGAAGCTCGCCGCGAGCTGATCGCGCATCTCCTTGGGGAGCGCCTCGCAGGTGGCGACACCGGCGAGCATCTTCTCGTAGCGCAGACACGAGCCGGGCATGATCTTCATCGCCTCGCGCTCATCGGCAGCGAGGATCGCTGCATCGAGGTTCTTCGACTGTTCTGGCGTCAGCTTCTGCTTGCAGTTTTTCGGCTCGACGAGCGATTTCGTGGACGTCAGGCACGACCGCATCTCGGACGACCAGGCATCTGCCGTGCAGCGCATCTCGAACGCGATCTGCATCTCGGTCGCGTAGCGATCGTTGGCGCCTCCGAACAAGCCGAGCACGTGAGTGCCGACCTGCTCGCATGTCGAAGCGAGCTTGCGGTTGCAGCCTGCCGAAGCAAGGCACAGGAGGAGTACCGGGATCCGCACGCGGTGATCATGGCACCGCCGGGGCCCTGGTCACAATTCGCTTCGTCCGGGGAGTGGCTCCCGTGCGGCCCGCCAGTCCGCCGGGATGCCTTCCAGGCCGACCGCACCGACGATAATCCCGCCGACGATCGCGCACGTAGTGTCGATATCGCCACCCACCTCGCCGCACGCCCACAAGGCTCCCGCGTAGTCCGCGAGGTGGGTCGCTGCGCACCAGACCGCGAACGGAATCGTATCGGACGAGATCACGCCGCTCCCGTTACCGAGCTCGGTCGCGACCGTGATCGCCTCCGCACGGAGCAGCGGGATCGCGCGCGCGACGTTCGTGCGAGTCGGGCCCCCGGGAGTCCGGGCGACCACGGTCTCGAGCAGCGCGCGCGGATCACGCTCGCCGGCGAACACGGCCGCCGCGGCCACCGCGACCGCAACCGCTCCCGCGATACCGTCGGGGTGCGCGTGCGTCGGCGCCGCCGAGCGCGCTGCATGCACCACCACCGCGTCGAGATCTCCCGCGAAGTACGCGCCGACCGGCGCCGAGCGCATCCCACCGCCGTTGCCGCACGACCCCTCGCCCTTGAACAGCATCCGCGCCGCGGCGTCGTACGGGACGCCGTTTCCGATCTCGGCGAGCACCTCGTGCGCACCGCGACCGTAGCCGCGCGCTGGATCCGCGTGATAGCGGCGCGCGAACTGCGCCGCGAGCAGTGCGGGATCGATCCCCGAGCGTGCCGCGAGCACGTCGACGATCGAGAGGGCCATCGCCGTGTCGTCGGTCCACGTCCAGTTCTTGCCGTGGGGGGTCGTGCGCTCGCCGAGCATCAGCCCGCGCTTGTGCGGTCCCGCGTGCAGCAGCTGCTCGCCGAACGCATCCGCAACGGACAATCCCTCGAGAGCCAGCAGGGCACGTTCGATCGGCGTCATAGTGTAACAGTAACACTATCAATGCCGAACGCAAGGGGCTAGGCTCGTCCCATGGCACTGCGTCACCTGTACCTGCACGGCTTTGCGTCCGGCCCCCAGTCGCACAAGGGTATGGCGTTCGCGGAGCACTTCGGAGCGCGTGGGATCGAGCTCGATCGCTTGAACCTGCGGGTGCCGTCCTTCGAGCACCTCCGCCTGTCCGCGATGATCGACGTGGCGGCAAAGGCGATCGGAGGTCCCGACGATCGCGCGATCGTGATCGGTAGCTCGCTCGGCGGCCTGACCGCCGCGCGCCTGGCGGAGCGCGATCCGCGCGTGACGAAGCTCGTGCTGATGGCGCCGGCGTTCCAGCTGATGGCGCGGTGGGAGCAGATCCTCGGTCCCGCGTTCGTGGAGTGGAAGCGCACCGGCTGGCGCGAGGTCCTCGACTACACGACGCAACACACGGCGCGCGTCGACTTCGGCTTCATCGAGGATGCGTCCGCGATCGATGTCGGCTTTCCCGCGGTCACGGTCCCGACGCTCATCCTCCACGGCACCAAGGACGACTCGGTTCCGATCGAGCACTCTCGCCGGTTCGCGGCGGAGCGCCCGAACGTCGAGCTGATCGAGCTCGATGACGGCCACGAGCTCACGGCGTCGCTCCCACGCCTGATCGCGGAGACCGAGCGCTTTCTCGCGTAGCTACTCGCCCGACGGGATGTGCGGACCGATCACGAGGAGCACCACGAGCGCCGCGAGCATCGCCATGGTGATCCACAGCAGCCAGCGGGTTGCCGTCGCGTTCGCCGGCGCCTCCGCGATGGTCGGCGCCGTGTAGTCGGGCTCGAAGTCACTCTGGCCGGGCGGTCTCGGCATTCGTGGATGAGATGCTGGATCCCGCCGTCCGGGGGTGTGGTGCCCTGTCGCAGTCCAAAGCCGCACAGCTACAGGAGAGTTCCGAACGCCACGAGCTCGGCCACGCTCGTCCCGACCAGCAGGAACACCGCGAAGAACGTCAGCCTCTCGTGGGCCTTCGGATCGGCATGCTCGGAGATCCGCGAGATCCGCCATGCCGCGAGCGGCGCCGGCACCGTCGCCGCGATCACGACGCGCGTCGGCACGCCGAGCAGCGCCGCGATCGGCAGACATAGATACGCCACGGTCATCAGCAGGACGTAGAGCTTCGCGGCCTTCTCGGCACCGAGCCGCACGACGAGCGTGCGCTTGCCCGTCGCCGCATCGCCCTCGGCATCGGGGAACTCGATCGCGAGCAACATCGCGACCTGGAGGAACGCCAGCGGCGCGATCGACAGCAGCACGAAGGATCCACCCTGCAGATCCGGAGCCTGCACCGAGAACGCGAGCCACGGCACGAGTCCGGTCACGACGATCGCGGTCGCGATCTCGCCGGCACCGCGCGCGCACAGCCGCACCGGCGGCGCACTGTAGGTCCACGCGAGCACCGCGATCGCGATCAGCGTCGGCACGAGGTACATGCTGCCGTCGGACACGAGCAGCGACGAGAGCGCGATGCCGATCGCCGCGAGCACGAGCGCTGCGATCAACGCGACCGAACGTGGCAGCTCGCCGGTGACGAGGACGCGGCTGCCCCCGGACCACCGCGTCGGCGTGGTGTTCGCGCGATCCGCGTCGTAGTCGAAGTAATCGTTCGCGTAGTGGGTCATCAGCTGGAACGCGGTGACCGCGCCCTGCCCCAGCGCGTAGCGGCGCACGTCGATCGCATGCCCCGTGACGGCAGCGATCATCGCGCCGAGGGCGTACAGCACGAATCCACCGCCGAGAAACAGCGGCCGACCGAGCCGGATGAAGGCGATCAGAGTCTTCAACGCTCGGACATCACAAAGTGCAACGTGCTCGCGCCCACGAGCTGTGCGTGCGTCAGCTCCGTTGCTTCGAGCGGAATACCGTCGAGCTCGACGGACTCGACGTACATCGCCTTGTCGCTGACGCCTGCGGCGGTGATCACGAGCTCGCGACCACCGACGAGCACGCGCGCCTGCGGGAACCGTGGTGCCGCGACGATCCAGCGATCACTGCCCGGGATCGGATAGACGCCGAGCGTCGCGAGCACGTACCAGGAGCCGAGCGTTCCGCCATCATCATTGCCGGCAACGCCCTCGGGTCCGTCCGTGTAGTGGGTGTCGGCGACCCAGCGTGCCCACCGTTGCGTCAGATCCGGACGGCCGAGCTGCGCGAACACGAACGGCGCGTTGATGTCGGGCTCGTTGCCATGCCAGTAGTACGGGCGCGGGAAGTTCGCGGCGGACTCGTCGGCGTTGTCCCAGTCGTCCTTCGCGAGCTCGAAGAACATCTCGAGCTTGGCGATCGCAGCCTCGGCGCTGCCCATCACGGCCGCGAGACCGACGGCGTCGTGTGCGCCGGTCATCCACATCGAGTGCCATGCATTCGCCTCGGCATAGTCGCTGGCGATCGCGAGTGGATCGAAGCCGTCGGACGGAAACGAGCCATCGGCGTTCTTGCCCCGGAGGAAACCGACGCTCGGGTCATAGAGCGCACGCCAGCCCCGACTGCGCACGAGCAGCGCGTCGCGATCCGCGGTGTGGCCAAGCTTGCCCGCGAGCTGCGCGAGCGCGAAGTCATTGTGTGAGTACTCGGTGGTCACCGAGACCGAGCGACCCGACGAGCGCGGCACGTAGCCGTGCAGCATGTACAGCTCGACGTCCTCGCGACCGCCGCGTCCGCCGACGGGGGCGACCGGATCCATCGCCGCCGCGCGGAGCCGTGCCCACGCGAGATCGCCGCCCGCATCAGAAACGCCGCGTGCAACTGCATCCGCGATCATGATCTCCGAGCTCGCACCGAGCATCGTGCCGGTCTCGCCGATCGCGAGCGGCCATCGCGGATATGCACCGAGACCCTCGCCGAAGCCGACGAGCGAACGTGACTGATCGCGCGCACTCTCGGGTGCGAGCCACGCGTAGAGCGGACCGACCGTCCTGTACGTGTCCCACAGCGACAGGTCCGACATCTGGCGCCAGCCAACCGCGCGCTGCGGTGCCGCCTGTCCCGCGAGGACATAGTTGCCGTCGGCATCAGGAACGCGTGATACAGGCTCGTGTAGAAGATCCGGCGCTGCGTCTCGCTCCCCCCCGTGATCAGCACGCGCTCGAGGAGCGTGGACCACTTCGCCCGCGCGGCCGCGGCCACGACCTCGACGTCGATCGCCGGCACCTCGGTCGCGAGGTTCGCGCGCGCACCGGCGAGCGAGACGAACGAGACGCCGACCGCGATCTGGAAGTCGGCAGGGATCGCCAGCGCCGCACCGACCTCGGTGCCCGTCGCGGTGAGCAGCGTCGAAGACGCCGGCATCCCCGCGGCCCACACGTGACTCGTGCTCCACGCTGCGTTTGCCTTGGCGACGAAGTAGACGGTGTAGCCACCGAATCCGCCCGACATGCCGCCGCGGTGATGGAGCTGCCCGGTGATCTCGCGTGCCGGAGCATCGAGCGTGATCGATGCAGCGTCGACCTCACCACCAGACAGCGTCTTGTCGAGATCGATCACGAGTGCGCCCGCACCGGTGTAGCGATGCACGGCCGCGCGCTCGGTCGCGCTCAGCACGACGTTGATCCCGTTCGTGAGCGTGACCTCGTAGCGCCCTGCGGCCGCGTGCTCGTTCGCCTTGGTGAACTTCGCCTCGTAGTCGGCGACCGTCGTCTTGCCCGGATCGAACGCCAGCGCCGGCATCAGCGAGAGGACGCCGTAGTCCGTCGCGCCCGCGCCGTGCAGATGGAGATGCGAGAAGCCGCGGATCTTGTCGTCGCCGGACCAGTAGCCCGAGTAGTGGAGGAAGTTGACGACGCCGAACGGGCCGCTCGTGTCGGGGCCGACCTTGACGAGGCCATGCGGCATCGCCGCGCCGACGAAGCAGCTGCCGTGCGCGAAGCCGAGCCCGCCAGTGCCGATCGTCGGATCGACGAGCGACACGGGATCGGTGACCTCCGGCAGTGCGGGCGGCTCGCTCAGATTGTCGCCGCAGGCACCGACGACAACGAGTCCGAGCGCGATGGCGAGGTGCCTCATCGCGCCGGACTCTAGCTCAACCGCCCCCGGTCTAGATCAGTTGATCGTGAACGGGTAGACGACGAGCTGCGGGTCGCCACCGGCGCGCGCCGGGAACCGCCAGGTGTTCGCGCTCTTGATCACACACGCGGCCACGAGCGGGTTGTTGAGCGTCGACTGGACCTGCGCGCGGACCTTGCCGGCGCCGTCGACCTGGAGCTGAAGGGTCACGGTCCCCTTCATGTTCGGGTTCTTCTTCTTGCCCTCGGAGAAGCACTTCAGGACCTCGGGGCGGTGCGAACCGACCACCGACGTCACGATGCCCTTGTCGATCAGGGGCTTCGCCAGTGCGGGCTCCGCCTTCGGCGCTTCGACGACTGCCGGCTTGGGCTCGACGTCGGTCTTGGTCACCGCAGGCTCCGCCTTGGTCGGGGCCGGCATCGGCTCTGCCTTCGTCGGCTTGACGGGCTCCGGCATCGTGGTCGTCGCGGCCACGACAGGCTCCGCCCGGGTGTCGTCGCCACGGCCGATCTTGCGCGGGGTCGGAACCGCGGCCTTCGGCGTCACGGTCGTCGGTGTCGTCGTCGTCGTCGTCGTCGGCATCGTCTTCGGAGCCGTCGGCGTCACCGCCGCAACGGTCTGTGGCTTGGCGGCGGCGACAACCTCGGTCGGCGCGGCCTTCGCGACGGTCTTGACCTCGGCGGGTGCGGGCTTCGGCTCGGCCTTCACGGGCTCGGCCTTCACGGGCTCGGCCTTGGGCTCCGGCTTCGCCATCGCAACCGCGGGCGCCTGCGCGCTGGCTGCAATCGACGGCTGGCTCGGCGCGGCGAGCTCACCGAGCGCGACGAGCGTCGCTTCCTCGGAGGCCTCGTCCAGACCATTGCCCTTGGTGAGCTTCGCGTTGAGGGTCGTCGGGCGATCGAACGTCAGCCAGTAGCGCACGGTCTTGTAGCCGGGCGCCGAGACCTCGACGAGCTCGACGATGTCACTCGGTGTGATCTGCATCGTCGTTGGCGCCGCAGCCACACGGCGGCGGAACGTGACGCGTGCGTTCGGAACGTTCGCGTTGAGCTCGACGGCGACCTTCTGTGCGGCGGTCTCCTTCGCGGGCGGCGTCGTCGCAGCGCCGGGAAGCGTTGTCGGCGCAGGCTCGGTCGCCGCCGTCTTCGCCTGACCTCCGTCGCCGCGCATCGCCATCGCGATGCCAATGCCACCGACGAGGAGGCCCATGCCCGCCATGCCGTAGAGCACCCACGGCTTCTTGGCGCGCGGTGCGTTCGGCAACGCGATGTTCTGCAGCGGCTTGTCGAGCGTCTCCAACGTGGTCGGCGGCCACGGCGTGTCGAGCATCTTCACGGGGCGCGGGATCAGATCCGAGTTGCGCGCCACGTCGGTCGGCTCGGACTGCACCGCGATCGGGCGGCTGCGGCGCATCGACTTCGAGCTGCCGTCCTGCGTGACGAACGAGTCGAGGGCAGCCTCGACGTCCATCATCGACTGGTAACGCTGGTTGGGATCCTTCGCGAGCATCTTCTCGAGGATCATCTGGCCCATCGCGTGCGGCACCTCGGGGCGCTGCAGCGGCGGCGGAGCGTTGTTGACGATCCGCTGCATGAGCGCGCGCGGATCCTCGTCGTTCGAGAACGGACGGCGCGCCGTCAGCATCTCGTACAGGATCACGCCGAGCGCGTAGATATCGGCGCGCCGGTCCACGGACGCCGGGTTGGTGATCTGCTCGGGCGCCATGAACTCGGGCGTGCCCATCACCATACCGCGACGGGTCTGCTCGTCCTCGGCCTCGAGGAAGCGCGAGATGCCGAAGTCGAGGACCTTCACGTGATCGAGCGCGTCGTCCTTGTCGGTCAGGAAGACGTTGTCGCTCTTCAGATCGCGGTGAACGATGCCCGCGTTGTGCGCGGCGTGTAGCGCCGACGCGATCTGTTGCGCGATCCACACCGCGCGCCGCACCGGCAGTCCGCCGACGCGATAGACCTCGTCAGTTAGAAGCGCGCCCTCGAGGTACTCGAAGACGATGTACGGCACGTGGTTGCTCGTGAACCCCATGTCCGTCGACTCGACGATGTTGGGATGACCGAGCGTGCCGGCGGCACGGGCTTCGTTCATGAAGCGCTCGATGACATCCGCGTCGGTAGCGAGCTCCGGGTGCAGGATCTTGATCGCGACGCGGCGTTTGATCAGGGCGTGTTCTGCGAGAAACACGGTGCCCATCCCGCCTTCACCAAGCGTCTTGATGATCCGGTACCGACCCTCCACCACATCCCCAGTCTTGACGACCATGTCGCGTGTCGAATTGCCCATCAGGAACCATGCTCGGGCTTCTCTGGGGATCTAGCAAGTGTCCGACTTTACAATTCTAAGTGTCGTTTTACGACGACGATGTGGGCATCTGACGCGCGTATACTCACGTGTGCGATGACCAAACCTAAAGACTCGTCCTCGCCGTTTGCCGCGCTCGATGCACTCCGCGCGAAGCTGCCGCCTGGACCCGAAAAGCCGGCACCGAAGCCGGTCGAGAAGAAGCCGCCCGCGCGTGCGGTCGTTCGCTACGAGCGCAAGGGTCGCGGCGGCAAGGAAGTCACCGTGGTCGAGAAGCTCGAGCTTAGAGCGAAGGAGCTCGAGCTGTGGTGCAGCGAGCTGAAGTCCGCGATGGGCTGCGGCGGGTTTGTCGACGAGGATTCGATCGTGCTTCAGGGCGATCTGCGCACGCGACTCCCGGCCGTCCTGACGGCCAAGGGCGTCGCCAAGATCACCGTCAGCTAGCCCTTTCGCAGTGGCTAGACGACTAGCCGATCCGTGGGGACGCTCGATCCGCTGGCCGGATGATCGAGTTGCACTTCCTCGAATCGCGACGCGCCGCGTCGTATCTGACCGACGCTAACCAGCACCAGTTGTTCAGGATCATGAACGGAAATGGCTCACGTGTAGCCGATCTACCGCTGGCGTAGCCCTTGCTGAGAAACCGGGCAGCCATGCGCACCTTCCTTCTGACGACCGGCCTCTCCCTCCTCGCCACTGTTGCCGCCTGCACCGACAGCGCGGGCGAGCTCAAGGACCCGCCGGTCCTGCGTGTGACCTCTCCCCAGCGCAGCGTGATCCAGGACCGCGCGGGCCTCGTGCGTGTCACCGGAACGGTGGCGCCGAACGAGCTCTCCGGCGAAGTCGTCGAGAAGGTCCTCGTCAACAACGTTCAAGCCACCGTCGGCGCCGACGGCACCTTCACCGCGATGGTCGAAGTGAAGCCGGGCGCGACGCTGATCCACACCACCGCACGCGATGCCGCTGGCCAGGAGGCCTCGGACACGCGCGCCGTCCACGCCGGCGAGCTCCGCCCCGTCGGTGCGAACATCGAGAACGCACTCACCGTCGCCGTCTCCACCCAGGCGTTCGCGAAGCTGTCCGCCGCCGCCGGCCCGATGATCAAGGGCATCGACATGGCCGCGATGCTCGCCCCGATGCAGCCCATGGTTCACATGGGTGACGAGGCCGGCGAGGACTGCCTGTTCGCACGCATGTACGTCGACGACGTCAACATGTCGAACGCGACGATCTCGCTGATCCCCACCAACGCGGGCCTCCAGTTCCGCGCGCAGATCGACGGTCTCGATGTCCCTGCCCGCGCCCGCTACGCCGCGGCCTGCGTCGCCGGCAGCAACACGATCCGCGTCAAGGCGACCAAGGTCGTCGTCTCCGGCACGCTCGTCGTGACGGCGAGCGGCAATCAGGGCTTCAAGACCGCGCTCACCAACGAGACGGTGCAGATCACCGGCCTCGACATCCAGGCCTCGGGCATCCCCGGCACCATCATCGACCTCCTCCGCCTCGACACCGTCGCTGGCTTCATCATCTCCAAGGCGGCGCCGCTCGCGATGGAGCCGATGATGAACAAGGCACTCGGCGGTCTCGCCGGCCCGCAGATGATGGACGTCATGGGCAAGACCCTCCACATGGAGGTCGACCCGACGACGATCGACATCAACTCGAGCGGCGCGCTCGTGACCCTCTCGACCAAGGTTCTCCTCGCCGGCAGCGAGAGCAGCCCGGGCTTCATCTTCACCGACAACGGGATGCCGACGATGGACGCCGGCACCGGCATGCAGATCGGCCTCGCCGATGACCTCGCGAACGAGATGATGGCGGAGATCACCGCGATCGGAATGCTCAACCTCCAGATGCCGGCGCACGGCGGCACGTTCGACAACACCAACATCGCGATGACGCTGCCCCCGATGATCAGCGCCGACCCGGCCGACGGGAAGATGAAGGTCATCCTCGGGGACATGATGGCGACGTACACCGACCACGGCACGCCGGTCGCGAAGGCCGCGATCAGCGCCGCCATCGAGCTCAAGATCGTCCCTGCCTCGAACGGCTATGGCGTCGCGCTCGAGCTCGGCACCCCGGTCACCCACGTCGACGTCCTCGACGAGGTCGCGAACACGACGCGCCTGACGGAGCAGGATCTCGCGAAGGCCACGGAGGTCTGCCTCGCGGGTCAGATCACCGCGATTAGCAAGCTCCTCACGAACATCCCGCTGCCCGCCATTGCCGGCGTCCAGATGCGGAACATGTCGATCGGCTCCGATGACGGCTACGTGATGGTCCGCGGCGACATCGAGTGAGCGTAAGCTCCGGGGCATGGCGAAGAAGCCCGCGGCGAAGACGTCCAAGAAACCGACGAAGAAGGTCGTAGCGAAAGCGAAGCCCGC
>JANOPP010000045.1:0-7147 GCA_031421915.1 Myxococcales bacterium
GGCACGTTGTCGTAGCGCTGGCGGCGCTCGTTGCGCACGACGTCGATCTGGTTCGCCAGGCTCTTGCCGAAGTGATTCGCCGGATCCTCGACGGTCTTCGGCGGTTGCAGCAGATAGCCCATGCGATCGCTCTCGAGCCACAGCGCGGTCTCGAGCTGGTTAGACGGCACGACCTCGTAGTAGTTCGTGCGATCGGGGTTCGTCGTGCCGTTGACGTCGGCGACGCCGATCTTCTTGAGGATGTCGAAGTGATTGTCGACGCCGACGTGCTTGCTGCCCTGGAACAGCATGTGCTCGAACAGGTGCGCGAACCCGCTCTTGCCGTAGGTCTCGTTGCCCGAGCCGACGTGGTACCAGACGGTCACCGCGACGAGCGGCACGCTCTTGTCGGGGACGAGCAGGACCTCGAGCCCGTTCGGCAGCGTGTACTTCTCGAAGTCGATCTTCGGATCGGGGGCGACCTCGGGCGGCTTGAGCCTCGCCTGGTCGGCGAGCACCGAGGCCGGGACGACCGAAACGAGAAGTGCGGCGCCGGCGAGCGCAAATGCAGCTGCTTTCATCGAGGGGAACGTAGTCGCCTCCCTGACGAGGAGCAAGCGCTCCCGCTGCGACACCGGCGGTGCCGCACCGAGTGTCCCCGTGTCAGGTGAGCAGCGCCCCGAGATCCTGGACCGCTTCGGCAAACGGAACCACGTCTATTCGATCGAACTGATAGCGACGTGTTCCTCCATAGAGTAGATGCCCGCGTGCTTCCGGATAGTCGGTGCCGAACAAGCGGAGGCCCCGCAGATCGGTTTCGCGAAAGATCGACGAACGCGTGACCTCGAACGCGTGGAGGCCCCGTTCGCCGTACATCACGACGTCGACCTCCTCGCCCGCCGTGGTGCGCCAGAACGACATCTCGTAACCGAGTCCGGCATTGGCGTTCTCGGCGCGCAACAACTGCACGAGCAGCGTCTCGATCGCCGCGCCATCGATCTCCTCGGCCGAGTCGAGCGGTCCGCGCGGCCGGATCGCGCGGAACACCCCGGCATCGAAGAAGAAGAACTTGGGATGCGTGGTGATCTTGCGCTTGGCGCGCCGGTGGAACACGGGCAGGCGGAACGCGAGGAGCAGGTCCTCGAGAAGGTCGAAGTGGTTCTCGACCGTCTTGCGGTTGATCCCGCAATCCGCGGCCACGGCATTCATGTTGAGCGCCGCCCCTTGAGAGAAGCTGGCGGCCTCGAGAAATCGCGTGAAGCTGGCGAGGTTGCGGACCAGCGCCTCCTGCTGCACCTCCTCTCGCAGGTACGTCCCGACATAGCTCCTCAGGTACGCGACTGGATCTGGTTCGACCCAGACGGTCGGCAGCATGCCGTGGCGGATCGCATGCGCGAGCCTCCAGCGGCTGCCCAGCTCGGACGCCGTGAATGGATGCATCTCGATCGTCCGCGCTCGCCCCGCGAGCAGATTCGTGCCCGACCGACGGAGCTTGCGCGCGCTCGATCCGGTCAGAACGAACCGGAAGCGGCGTTTCTCGATCAGGCGATGCACCTCGTCGAGCAGTGCGGGCAGCTTCTGAACTTCGTCGATCACGATGACCTTGGCTCGCTGCGCGTCCGCCATCGGCCCGAGGCGCTCGGCGTGGCCGGCGAGCTCCAGGTAGGTCGCCTGGTCGAGCAGATCGATGCGCAGAGCGTCCGGGAGCTGTGTCTCGATCCACGTCGACTTGCCGGTTCCGCGCGGGCCAAACAAGAAGCTGCTGCCCTTCGGCAACTTCATCGATCTGGCAATCACGTTGCCTTTAATACCAGATTTAAGGCAACTCGAGATCCGAATCTAGAGCTCGAGGGGCTGGACGCCGAGGAGGACGTGCTCCGAGGAGACGGCGTCGAGCCAGAGCAGCAGGCGGCGGACCTCACCTTCGGAGACATCGATCTCGATGATCCGGCGGATCGGGTTGCCCTCGATCGTGCGGCGGATGTCGCGCTCCGCGGTGTTCCACGCATTCGCGAGCGCGGTCGACTTCACGGGCAGGCCCTCGACCTCGACGGACAGGCCCATCACGAACTTCGCGAACGCCGGGTTGGCCGAGACGATCACGCCGTGGGATGTCAGGAGCGCGAGCGGGAGCCGGCACGCGTCGAACGCGATCCGAGCGAGCTCGTCGCGCGGGTTGCCCTCGGCGCGCTGCTCGATCACGACGCGCTTCGCGGGCCCCTGACCGCGCGCGCGGCGACCGAAGCCCATCATGTCCATCACGGTGCGCAGCTCGTAGATGAACGCCGCCATGTCCTTGTGGCGGTTCTGCGGATGCTTCTCGAGCGCGTGGAGGATCAGCTTCTCGAGCGCGGGGTCGAGCCCGTCGACGATCTGCGACGGCGGGCGCGGGATCTCGTCGAGGTGACCGGCGAGGATCTTCTGGACGGGGCCGTCCCATGGCACGGCGCCGCAGATCAGCTCGTAGAGCAGAATGCCGACGCCATAGACGTCACTGGCGGGCGAGGCCGGCGCACCACGGATGCGCTCGGGCGCGACGTAGTGTGGTGTACCGGAGAGCGAGGTCGAGGCACGGCTCGCGGTGAGCGAGCGCGCGAGGCCGAAGTCGAGGAGCTTGGCGATCATCTTCGAGCGCTTGCCCTCGTGATCCTCCTCGGAGATCAGGATGTTCTCCGTCTTGATGTCGCAGTGGACGACGTTCTGCTTGTGGATGTAGTGCAGCGCCTCGGCGACTTGCAGGACGATCTCGCAGGCCTTGCGGATGCCGATCCGCTTCTCGCGGAACAGGATGCGGTTCAGGGGTTCGCCATCGACGAACTCCATGACCATGAACATCCCGACCTTCTCGTCCTCACCGAAGTCGACGACGGCCGTGATGCTCGGGTGGCTCATCGCCGACGCGAATCGCGCCTCGCGATAGAACAGCTCGCGCGCCTCGTCGGTTTCGGCGACCTGGTTCGAGATGATCTTGAGCGCGAACGTACGTGACAGGTGCGCGTGCGTGACCTTGTAGACCTTGCCCATGCCGCCCTGCCCGATGCGCGACACGATCTGGTAGCGGCCGCCGATCAGCGAGCTGTGCTGCGCCGTATGGACGCGCGGCCCCGGGCTGCGCGGCGGCGGCATCGGCGTGTTCATGCCCGAGCCCGAGCCGCGCTGGGCGGGCATCGCGCGCGCCGTGACGTTGCGGCTGACGGGTTTCTCTTGGGCGGTCGGGCGTGCCGCGCGCGGCATCGGTGGCGGCTGGGTCGGGACCGCGCGCGCCCCGGAGATCGTGCGCTGGTTGGGGTGAAGCGCGCGGTGATCGAGGCGGACCTCGCTCGAGTCGTCGTGGAGGTGGACCTCGGGGAGCCGTGGCAGCTCGGACGTCAGGGGCTCCTTGGTCGGTGCGCGATAGCGCGAGCGACTGTGGTGCGGCGGAGGCGGCACGACCTCGTCGTCTGGCGGCGGCGGCAGCGGGAAGATCGGCGGCCTCCGGCCGGAGGGATTGCGCTGATCCGCCACGGATCCAGATCCTACACGAGTTACAGTCGCAGCGTCGATGCACGACCTGTGGTCGAGCGCGAGCTACGAAGCGCACCTGTTGTCGTTGCCGTTCGCACTCGCGCCGGCCGCGATGCTGATCGTCATCGCCTACACGGCGGTGATGCGAGGTGCCCCCGCGCTCCGCGGCTGGCTGCTCGCACACTGCTTGTGCCTGCTGCCGTACGCCATCGTGATGATGCTGTCTCCGTCGATCACGGAGGGATCGGTCGCCGAGCTCCTGCTTCAGGTCGCGGCCGCGTTCATCCCGATGGCGGCGATCTGCGGGACCGCATTTCAGCTGACGCTGATCCGCAAGTACCGGAAGTACCGGGCGTTGGTGTGGCTCGGAGTGGCCAGCGCCGCCGTGTGGCTCGTGGTCAGCAGCACCTCGGGCGCGGCCGTTGGCGGCGTGCAGCGACTCGACGCGGGAATCTGGTACGCGACGGCAGGATCGTGGGCGTGGCTCGCCCTGCTCCACACCGTGATCCTGTCGATCGGCGGCTTCGCCTCGCTCGGCTGGGTCGCCTGGAAGAGCCGTCCCTCCGACGAGCGTCGCCAGCTCCGGCTCGCCCTGCTCGCGAACCTCGTCACCTATGCGGGCCTCGTCGACGTCGGGCTCGCGTATGGGATCGGCGTGTTCCCGCTCGGCTGGCTGCTGTCGGGCATCGGCAGCTTGCTCGTCGTCCGCGCGCTGATCGTCGAGGATCTGCTGCGCGTCCGCGCGGTCGACACTCGCGCCCCCCTGCTCGTGCTGCATGTCGCGTCGGCGGTCCTGCTCGGATGGCTCGTGCTCGAGCAGCTCGGACGGGACGTGCCGTGGTGGGTCACGACGGTCGCGCTGTGCATGTGCTTCGGTGCGGTGCGCGCGTCGGTCGCGACCGTCAGCCTCGTCAATCGGGGTGGTAGGTCCGGCGAGGGGCCACTCGAACGCCTGCTCGCGCAGCTCGTCGGTCGCGCACGTGCGATGACCCAGGCCCACTCGATCGCGCAGCTCGCGATCGACATCGTCGAGCTCGGCATCGGCATGCGACCGAAGATCCTGCTCGCCTCGATCGAGGACTGGGGCTGGACCACGGAGACCGGAACGCGCGTCGCGGACGAGCTCGCACCCGATCCTCTGCTCGTGAGCTGGCTCGCCGAGCGCCGCGGTGCCGTCTTCGCGGATGATCTCGATCCCGTGCCCGCCGATCTGCGCGAGATGCTGACGACGCTGTTCGAGCGCAACGATGCGCGCGCGATCGTCCCGGTCGGAAGCGCGGACGAGCTCATCGGGCTCCTCGTGCTCGCCGGCTCGCCGCGGACGTTGCGCGGTCGCACGCTCGGCTTCCTCGAGCGCACCGCCGAGCGGCTCGCCGAGGCGCTGCTGCACGCACGGATGGCACAGCGCGCAGCCGAGCGCGCGAGCCTGGCGCGCGAGGTCGAGCTCGCGGCGACGGTCCAGGCCGAGCTCTTGCCCGGGAAGGGACCCCACATCCACGGCGAGTTCACCGTCGTCGGCTCGTGGCAACCGGCGACGAAGTGCGCCGGTGATTTCTGGGGCGTCTACCCGCTCGGACCGGGACGCGTGTTGATCGCGATCGGCGATGTCACCGGGCACGGCGTCGCGTCGGCCATGGTGACGGCCGCCGCGGTCGGCGCGGTCGACGTCTGCGTGCGACGCGGTGGACGGGACCTCGACCTCCGCGAGCTGATTGCCGCACTCGATACGGCGGTGCGCCGCGTCGGAGGTGGGGTGCTCGCGATGACGTGCTTCGCGGCGGTCCTCGACGCCGAGGCGAGTGAGGTCAGGTTCGTGTCGTGCGGCCACACCTCGCCGTACCTCGTACGACGCAACGACAAGGCGGTCGAGCTGCACGCTCTCGTGGGGCGCGGTAACCCGCTCGGCGCCGGTGTGCCCGCGGCTCCGAAACTCCTGCAGCGCTCGATCCAGGCCGGCGATCTTCTCGTCTGGTATACCGATGGTGTGATCGAGGCGCAGGACCCCGCGGGCACGCCGTTCGGAGATCGCCGCCTGCAACAGATGCTGCGCCGCCTCGATCGCTCGCGCGTCTCTCCGGCTGCCGTGCACGACGTGGTGCAGGCCAGCGTCGCTGCGCATCGCGCGGGCCACCCGCTCGCCGACGACGAGACCGTCGTGGTCGCCCAGCTCCGCGAGGCCGCGCCTTGAAGCTCCGCGTCCTCAGCTACAACATCCACAAGTGCATCGGCGGCGTCGATCGCCGCTATGACCCGTCGCGGATCGTCGACGTGATCCGCAAGCTCGACACCGACATCCTGATGCTCCAGGAGGTCGACGCCGGGGTGACGCGCAGCAAGGGCGACAAGCAGGTCGACGTGCTCGGCGAGGAGCTCGGCCTGCCCTACCGCACCTGGTTCCCGAACGTCGACGTGCGCGGCGGCGGTCAGTACGGCAACGCGATTCTCTCGCGCTATCCGCTGATCGAGAGCAGCAATGTCGACCTCTCGGTCCGGTTCAAGAAGAAGCGCAGCGCCCTGCACGCCGTCCTCCGCGTCCGCCACGACGCCGTCGATCGCACGGTGCACGTGTTCAACATGCACCTCGGCCTCGCGGGCTACGAGCGCAAGCAGCAGCTCCAGAAGTTCCTCGACTGCCACCCGTTCGCGCACCTCCACCACGACACGCCGGTCGTCGTCGGTGGCGACCTCAACGATGTCTACGGCGGGCTCGGGACGCTGCTCGCCCCGTCGGGGTTCCGTGGAATCCAGAAGCGCCCGCTGACGTTCCCCGCGTGGGGTCCGATGCGCGCGCTCGATGCAATCTTCGTGCGCGGCGACGTCGACTTCATGCGGCTGTCGCGCTGCGACAGCGATCTCGCTCGCCGCGCGAGTGATCACCGACCGCTCGTCGCCGAGGTCCGGCTGCGTCCGCATCAAGCTCTCGACGACGAGCACGGGCACAAGCCGCCCGCACCGCGGCCCTGACAAGGAGGCACGCCGGACATCGCGTCCGAACGACGACCGGACATCGGCCACCGCGGCCCGTCACTTCAACAACTTGCGTGCGGTCTGCAACTTGCTCTGGTCGAGCGTCTTCACCCAGATACACTGGAGATAATCGATGTCCGACGACCTGAGCCTGGCGGTGCTGATCGAGATCCGCGATGGGATTCGCGCGACCAACCAGCGCGTCGATGTGACGAACAGCAAGCTGGAGCAGCTGGGCTTCGACCTGCGTGGCGAGATCGCGCAGACCCGCGATGAGCTGCGCGGCGAGATCGCACAGCTCGGCACGCACCTGCGCGGCGAAATCCTCGCGGTCGAGCTGCGCAACGCGACACGCGTCACCGAGCAGACCGCGGCGACCCGCGATCTCTACACGCTGCTGAACGATCGGCTCGATCTCCGCGACCGGGTCACGCAGGTCGAGCTCGACGTCGCCGAGATCAAAAGCACGCTGAAGAAGCCCAGGGGCTCGAGCTGACTAGCGGCTGATCGGCTTGTACTTGATGCGGTGCGGCTGATCCGCGTCGTCGCCGAAGCGGCGCTTGCGGTCGGCCTCGTAGTCCGCGAAGTTGCCCTCGAACCACTCGACGTGGCTGTCACCCTCGAACGCGAGGATGTGGGTCGCGATGCGATCGAGGAACCAGCGATCGTGGCTGATGACGACAGCGCAGCCCGGGAA
>JANOPP010000046.1:0-3684 GCA_031421915.1 Myxococcales bacterium
TCTGAGCCCGTAGTCGCCAGTCACTGGACCTTCGACTAGATCAAAGATCACGATGCCAAGTTCAGGCGATACAAGGATCGCGTCAATGGGATGGCGCCCCTCGGCCGTGCCGATGATCGGATACCCGATGAACAGGTGTCCCGCGTATTCGTCGTGTGCAGTGAAGTACTGCGAGAGTGCCTGGCTCGCCACAGGCTTGTCGTTGGTCCCGCGAACGATGAGAAGCTTCGTTGTCATTTCTTTGCCCATACACAGGGAAAGCACCCGCGCTCCGGCAGGTACTTATTGCACTGAGTCTACTGACTTGGTTGCGAGCCTCGATCTTGCGTTCGCTCGGGCTCAGCTGGTAGACAGCAGACGGTCGCAACGGCCAGCAGACGGCTGTTGGCGGCGTTGTGTCCTGCGAGCGTCCATGCCCGCCACTGCCGACCATTGACCACCGACGTAGCCGACCACCTGAAGTGACGCGCCTATCAAGTTCGAGCGCGAATTCTCCCCGTGGCAAGCAAAATTGACCAGGGGATTGCCTTCCTCGACATCGAACCGATGCGGAGCTACGGATGGGTCTTCTACCGTCAATAGCGGACCGAAGTAATCGCTTAGATCTTCTCGGCCCTTTGCGCGAGAGGATTTGCGCCAGCAACGAGGTCTCGAATGGACCGAAGGGATGCGACGTCTTCAACGTGGAAGTCGATACTATGCGGCGTGAGAGCGAGTATTGGCCTATCAATGGGTAGTCCTGCGGCGCCGGATAGCTCTACGCTGTCTGCTATTGAACTCAAGTGGTCTGCCACTCGTAGCCAATACTTAACTATGCTCGACACAATCGACATTAGGTAGACGGCGAGGATAAGGATGCCAATTCGCATCATTGCGTCACCTACAAGGCGAATGAAACCACGCTTCTCGACACCGTCCGCAATCGCGCGATCCCGCTCGTTGCGAAGCTGCTGTATCTCTAAATACATGTTCTGTCGGTCTTTTGAGAGTCTGGTGTCAATCTCCGACTTGAAGGTCGCGAGCTCATTGCTTCGGTCCTGTAGTCCTTTCGCAACTGCAACGACCCCCTTTTGGGAACCGCCGTACTTGTCGGCTAACAGTTCCTGCCGCGAGTCCGCCAGCGCTTCAGAGAGTTCCTTGAGTCGCGAGGACATGGCCTCATGTCTTGATTCCATCAACTTGTAGTCGTAGGGCTCTCTGCCCTTCGTGTCCTGCGTGGTTTGATAACCTGCACGCTGAAGCGCCATAAAGACCCATGAGATTGCCGCTGTCCCTACTGCAAGCGTAAGTAGCCCTATGAACGCTTGCACGCGGAGAAGTCGCGCACGATTTCTAAGCTTCGTGACCCGAACATCAAGGTCAGAGTCGACAGCATGGTTCATTAGGTCCCCAGAATGAGTCGTCGCTAAGCTCACCGCTTGTTGCCTGCCGCGATGCTAGTAAGCGAGGCCAGGAGGCCAATTGCAAGGTCGCGCCTTGATGTTTTATGGGAGTCCGCTTCTTCCAGGACGACGCCCATGAGCAGCGAGCTCCGAGTGCTGGAGCAGTAGGCTGTTCCGACTATGTAAGGTTTGCGTTGATAGGAGGACCCGACTAGCGCAAATGTTGAAAACCTTGACTGCATCGACCACGCTTCGTCACAAGCTGAGGAGAGGTGGGCACGGCCGCCAGCGTTCAATAGGTCTCTAACAGTATGTGGCAAGCTTTTCTCAGAGGGTGGGCTGCCGTTCTCGGGTGTCGAGAGTACCAGCTTCGGTTGAATTGCGACTCCACTGCCGGCTGCTGCGCCGTAGGCACGAAGGAGCTGAAGCACGTTCACTTGCACTTGCCTGCCCGCGCCAACGGCAGCCTGGTCGCTGACTGACCAACGATCCGCAGAAAAAAGTCTGCCACTAGAGCCTCGCTCCCCGAAAGGGTCAACTGGGCGACCAATCCCTGACGCGCTCAGCCTTCGCCACAGCTCCGTCGGTTTGGTGCGCAGTGCCAGGTCACCAGCAAGTTTGCGAAACGCCGTTGCGTCGATTTCATTGCTTCCGGCTACGGCGAAGGAGCTAGCCTCTGACACCCTCATACCGCGAATTCGCGTCGGAATCTGCGCCTGTTGAAGAACATCGGGTCGAAGAGTGACAGAGAGTGTGACCGGCCAGAAGAGTGACTCCGGTTCGAAGTTGAGTAGGGCCGGATGGACGTTGCTTCCGACAAACTTCTGTTCTTGTGTGCCATCAGAGATCGGGCTGTGGACTGCGGTGAGAGCGAGGATTTCCCCGGTTCTCGCATCCATCACAACCGCGCTTGCAGCTACCAATCCGTTTGCACGTACAACGCTTGTCAACGCGCGGTGAACGTGGATCTGAGTTGGTAGGTCGATCGTTGTTCTGACGGCGGTGGGTGCATCATCTGCGCTAGGCAACTGGGACTCGGCTACCACTCGACCGAAGCGATCCCTAATCACCTCCCTAACGTACTTTGTGCTGGCGATCTGACTGTTTAGCAGCGACTCCAACCCGATTCGTTGAGTTGCTTGAGTCGCGCCCCTTAGGAGATAAGCAGTCTCGGGGAGTGCGGGGAAAACGCGCTCACTCGAACGCTGGAACGCGAAGCCCGTCACTTTCAGCTGCGCAAGTCGATTGGCAAGCTCGGCGGATATGCCCCGCTTGACGAGAACTAGTTCCGTGCTGCGCGCAAGTCGCACCCTATTCTTGATTTCATGTGGCTGAACTCCGATTGCCTTCAGTATCGCAGCCGCATTCTCATCATTCTCATAGTAGTCGCCAGCGACAACATATAGGTCGTTGGTCGGCACTGAGGCAGCAATCGTTAAGCCGGATCGATCCTGGATCTCGCCGCGTTCGATCTCTGTGGTGACTCTTGTTTTGCTCCGTCTATTCCCTTGCTCGGCGTAGAAGTCACTCTCTATGATCTGAACCGAGAAGGCACGGCCCAAGACCACAAGGAAAGCCATGCCCACAAGTGCAACGAGGAACTTGGACCGCCACGGAGGCAGTTGATAAACGATGACCGAGCTTACGTGAGACGTCAAGGTGGCTCACTTTGCACGATGAGTTTGTTGCGTATGTCTTTCGTGGTCTGAATCCGACGCGCAAGGTCTGCGTCGTGCGTATCACGAAGTTCCATCTTTGAGCGGCTCTGCTCGGTTATAGCCTGGCGAGAAGCCGCGATCTCGTCGATCCGCTTAAGTCCCGCCCAGATCAGAAAGAGACAGGCCAGTAGCGCAGCTATCGTTTTCACCATTAATCAATGCTCAGTGGAGTCAGTGAATGCCTGGGTGGTCGCGTAGCGCTTCGCCGACAGAATAATACCGGGGCCACAGATACGACGATGCATCGTATCGCTTGTTCCCGCCGCCTACTCTTGGAATTTGGAGAGCCGCTCGGCGACCGCAATAGATAACACCGCAGTTGGCCAGTCGCTTACGAATGGGCTTCGCGCCTGATCGTTCACTGTGATCACATCGCGCGTTCGACGCGCTGTCTCGACGGTCGCCTACGCGGCAACAGGGTCGGACCTTCGACTCCACGCCGCCGTTCGTTCCTGTCGGCACGCGGCTGCTCCTTTTTCGACAACGGCACGTCTTTCGACCTGACGTAGCTCTCAACGCCGCCGCGCCCGCCCCCCCGCCGGCCCCGACGATTCGCGCACCACCAGCGCGAGCTCGATCTCGGT
>JANOPP010000047.1:0-34202 GCA_031421915.1 Myxococcales bacterium
TTCCTGCGCTATCGCGATCGCGCGCGGTTTCTCACCGAGGGAAACCTCCCGCTCGCGCTGTTCGCGGCCGAGCGCGTCGATCGGCCGTACGGCAAGCAGGCCGCCCGGATCGCGGTCGCGCTCGTCGAGGCGGGCGCCGTCCCGCTGGTCGCGATCCGATCCGTGATCCTCGATCGCACGGCCGACAGTGATCACGCGACACGCGAGCAGCTCGCACGCCTCGTTCGCCTGGAGGGCATGCCCACGCCGCCGCGGTTCACCGACGTGACGCCCGCTGCCGCCGACCTCGTCGCGCAGATCCGCGCGAGCACCGATCTCGATGCGCTCACGACGTGGTGCCAGGATCCCCGCAGCGCGATCGTTCAGGAAGCGGTCCTCGTGCTGCTCACGCTCGGCGAGGCCGGACAGCTCCGGCTCGCGTCGCTGCTCGCGGGCGTCACGGAGATGCTGGCTCCGGTCCCGTTGCTCGGGAGCATCGGCCTGTGGGACGTACCGTCGGCGATCGCCGTCGCGCGCAAGCTCGCCAGGACCACGACCCTCCCGCCGGAGTGGCAGTTCCACCTGTGCGTCGGTCTCCGCGATCACGTGCGCGCACTCGCGGCCGCCAGGGTCGTCGACGCGGACGCGGGGTGGCTTCGCCGCGCCGACTGGGAGGCGTTGATCGCGATCGCCCCGCCGCTGACCTGAGCGATCGCGCTTGCCGACTGTCCGCACCACCATGCCTACGCGCGCTCGATCGAGGTGCTGCTGCCCGAGTGGGCGGAGGCCGAGGCATGCGCGGCGATGCGCCGGTTTCTCGAGGTCAGCGCGGATCGACCGCTCGAGCTCCGGCGCACGGTCGCGATCCACCTCGCGACGCACACGCGCGACCTCACCGGACTTCCGATCCTGATCGGCGAGCTCGTCGACGAAGGTGCGCGCGGCTGGCTGTCCCTCATTCCGGGAGCCGCACACCCCGACCTCATGCTCGCGGTCGGCGATGCGGCACTGATCGGCGGCCACAACGCGCTCACCGAGAAGCGGATGTGGGAGCTGATCAACGCGATCCCGACTCCCGTGGCGTCAGACCTGCGCCCGAAGATCTACGCGAGGATCCTCGACGACGCGATGACGACCTCCTCGCGCGCGCAAGCGTCGCAGTACGCCGTCGGCGACACGCTCTCGTTCTCGCGCCTCACGGACGTCGCCGAGGTGTTCGCGTGGGGCGTTCGCCGCGGCGTCGAGCTGGCCGGCCGGATGTTTCGGTTCCACATGACGGCGAAGGAGAAGGACCTCGGGCACACGTTCCTCGACGGCAACCGGATCTTCGTCTCTGCCCTCCCGATGCTCCGCGGCGAGCCACACGGTCGCGACGTCGTCGAGGGGCTCGTGCTCCACGAGATCGGTCACCACGTCTATCACCGCGGCGAGCTCGAGCAGAAGCTGTGGAAGCAGGCGCACCAGGAGGGCATCGGGCACCTCCTCAACCTGATCGCCGACGAGCACCTCGAGCGCAACCTGCGCGCTGTCGACAGCGCCTACGGCGATCGTCTCAAGCGTCTCGATGCCTACGGCTTCCAGCACGCACCGCAGGAGCTCAAAATCATCCGCCTCCTCGCGTCGATGCGTGGCGCCGCGGCCCAGGCCCTGATCGGGACCGACCTCGACGTGGCGTTCGACGAGGCCTCCGTCCGGCTTCGCCGCGGCGCGATCCTCGCGGAGCTCGAGAAGCACGGACACCCGCTCGCCCGGTTCGCGCGCGCGCTCCGCATGGGTCTCGGCAACCGCACGGGCGATCCGCTCGTCGGCACCGCGCTAGACCTGTGCGGCAAGGAGCTCCGCAAGCTCACGATGCAAGGCCTCTACGATCTGACCAAGGCGCTCGCCGCGCTGTTCGGCGGCTCGGTCGCGGTCGCGAGCGTGTTCGGTGGGCCCGAGGGTCTCGAGTTCGGCGAACGCGACGAGGAAGTCTTCGGCGCCGGCATCGACGACGGCATCCTCCAGCGCGAGGTCGAGCGGATCCTCGATCCGAAGAGCACCAAGGGCCGCACCGGCAAGCCCGGCCCGCGCGATCGGCTCCAGATCAACGTCAGCCCCGACGAGGAGTTCGATCGGATCACGAACGTCGAGAAGGTTCGCGGCTCCGCGGCCGAGCACGCGAAGATCGTCGGCGAGGTCAACCGTCACTCGATCCGCCTCCGCACGCACCTCGACGATCTCGGCCTGCGCTGGGAACCGGCACGCGCGCGCATCAAGGGTCACGCACTCGATCGCAGCCGCCTCCGCGCGCTCGTGACGCGCGGTGACCCGAGGATCCTGATCGCGCGCTCCCCGGTCCGCCGCACCGACCTCTTTCTCGGCACGATCATCGACTGCTCGGGCTCGATGTCCGCCGGTCGCAACATCGATCGCGCCAAGTCGTTCGGCGTCCTGATCGCCGAGGCCGTCCGTGTCCTGCCCGGCGTCGAGGCGCGGTTCTTCGGCTTCACGGACAGCAAGATCTTCGACGCGGGGGACGCACAGGACTGCAACGTCACCGCGCTCGAGTCCCAGGGCGGCAACAACGACGCCGCCGCGCTGTTCCACGCCGCGAACGTCGCGCTCGCTTCGCGCAAGCGAGCGCGCGTGCTCGTCATGATCTCCGACGGTCTACCGACGGAGTGCTCGGTCGCAGCGCTGCGCGGACTCGTCACGCACCTGACCAAGCGCAAGGGCATCGTGTGCGCGCAGGTCGCGGTCCGCAAGATCGAGGAGAACGCGTTTCCGCACCACGTCGTGCTCGATGACTCCGAGCTCGACATCGCGGTCTCGAAGTTCGGCCGCATGATCGGCGACCTCGCGCGCCGCGTGCTCGCCTAGAACACGTCGACCGCGCCCTGGCACTCCGCCGGGGCTGTGCCGGAGCAGTAGTTGCCGGAACCGAACGCGCTGAGGCACGACGAGAACTGCTGCGGATCGGCGAGCGCCGCGCGATTACACGTTCCGTCGGTGGCGCAGCACTCGTTGACCGCGTCGGTCTTGCAGCTCGCGTCCGATGGAGCGCACGCGTTGCACACGGCGGTCGCGAGCTGCAGTGGCTCGCCGACTGCGAGTCTCGTTAGAGACCCGGGCCGCGACGCGCTCCTTACGGAGTGTGCGACACCATCCTGAGTACCGTGTCCTGCACCTCGCCGATGCCACGTGCGTAGCGCTTCTCCTCGGGCGCGGAGCAAGCGTTCGCGAGCGGGTTGGTGTCGTCGACCGTGACGAGGTCGTTGTACGTCGTGCCGGCGTAGGTCGCGGTACCGCCAACCTCGCGGACCTGTCCCATGTCCTGCGCGAGGCCTGGCGCTTGCTCCTGGAAGTACGTGTCTCCGACCGCCAGAGTCGCCGGCATGATGACTCCGGGCATGGCGCCGCCGAAACCGGCAAGCCAGGTGCCGTGTGTGTTGAGCACCTCGCCATCTTCGAAGAACTCGACGTCCTCGCCGAAGTAGCACACGGTACCGGCCGTGGTCTCGACGTAGTAGTTCCGCGCGATCTCGTAGATCTCGTCGTTGATGAACTTCTTGTGCTCGAGAATGTGGGTCGGAACGCCTGCGACCACCTTGGTGTCCGCGAGGACGGTGCGCACGACGCTGTGACGCTCGCCATCCTCGATCCCTTCGAGAACGACCACGCTTCCCACCACGAGCGGGTAGTACGGGTTGGTCGACGCGAGTGTGAACGTCGCCGTCCTCGGATCACACACCGAGACGTTCAGAGTCAGGGGCTTGCATGGCACGACCGGGGCGGCGGTGAACGAGACCAGGCTCATCACGGTGTCCTGGACTTCGCCCACACCGGGTGCGTAGCGCTTGGTCTCCTCGGTGCTGCACGTCTCGAGCGGGTTGCTGTCCATGATCGTGATGATGTCTTTGTAGGGAAGACCGCCGAGCGTATCGGTGCCGTCGAGGGCGACGATGTGTCCCATGTCTTGCGCGATGCCGGGCGCGTCCTCCTGAAAGTACGCGTCGCCGACGACGGGTGCCGCCGGCATGATCAGGCCGGGCTTGGCGCCATCCTTGCCGGCGAGCCACGTGCCATCGGTGTTCTTCAGCTGGCCGTTCTCGAAGAACTCGACGTCTTCGCCGAAGTAGCAGACGTCCCCGTCCACGGTCTCCACGTAGTAGTTGTTGGCGATCTCGTAGATCTGGCCGTCGATGAAGCGCTTGTGCTCGAGGATGTGGACCGGGACGCCCATGATGACCTTGGTCTCGGCGAGCACGGTGCGCTCGACCCGGTTCTGCTTGCCGTCCTCGATCCCTTCGAGAACCGTGAGGCTCCCGACATGGAGCGGGTAGTACGCGTTGGTCGAAGCCAACGTGAACTCCACCTTGGCCGGATCGCATCGGTCGGTGGCGAGCGTCACTTCATGACATGGAGTCACGGACGGCTCGGAACAACCTGCGACCAGCGAGGCCAACAGGAGCGTGATCCGGTTCCAATCGTTCGTCATGTTCGATGGGTGCCCGGCTACGCGTGGATCCTTCCGACGGATCTCGGATTCTTCGAGAATCGTCAGAACTGCGCGACGTTCCGCGGGTCGGACCTCGGCCGGCTGTCAGAATTTCGGATCGATCAGATCGTCTTCGAGCGCGGGCTTGGCCAGCTTGGCATCGACGGGAACCGCCGCCGACGTGGGCGTCACGGGCGGCGCGACGATGAGCGGTGTTGCCGCCGGAACCGCGTCGTCAGCGGCCATCATGCGGTAGCCGGCGACGCCGCCGATCGCGAGCAACACGACCGCGACGAGACGGGGCCAGCTCGCGCGCGCGCGTCGAACTTCCGCCGTTGCGGTCACGCGCACGGTCGGCGGCGCCTCCGCCGTCGTCACCGTCGTCGTCGGGGCGGCGACCGGCACGATGACATCTGTCGGTCGGCCCTCGACGAACGGCGCCAGTGCGGCCGCGAGGTCGTCGACGCGCTGGAACCGCCGTGCCGGATCCTTGTCGAGACAGCGCGCGACCACGGCCGCAAACCCGGGAGGAACATCGGGCTGAACCGCATCGAGCGACGGTACTTCGTCGCGCAGGATACTCGCGAGGACCTCGGCGAGCGCGGTGGCGGCGAACGGGGTACGTCCCGAGATCAGCTGGAACAGGATGCAGCCGAGCGCCCAGACATCGGTCCGCGGATCGACCGACTTCGCCGAGATCAGCTGCTCGGGGGCCATGTAGTGCGGTGAACCGACCAGCGCCTTGGTGTCGGTCGTCGTCAGATCGTCGGCGAGCGGGCCGCCCGCGATGATCTTCGAGACGCCGAAGTCGAGAACCTTCATGCACGGCGAGCCATCCTGGCGCCGCGTCACGAACAGGTTCGCCGGCTTGAGATCGCGATGAACAATGCCGGCAGCGTGCGCCTCGGCGACGGCCTCGCAGACCTGCGCGATGCAGGTCGCCGCCTCGGCCGCCGAGATCGAACCGCGGCGCGCCAGGAGGGCGCCGAGGTCCTCACCCTCGAGGTACTCCATCGCCATATAGGGAGCGCCGTCGTCGAGTGTATCGAGGTCGATGACGCGCACGATGTGCTCGCTGCGCAACCTGCTGGCTGCCCGCGCCTCTCGCACAAAGCGTTGCGCCGCGTTGGGGTCGACCACGAGGTCAGCCCGCATGAGCTTGATCGCGACGAGCTTGCCCAGCGTCAAATGCTTCGCGGCCATCACCACGCCCATTCCCCCCTGGCCGAGGAGACGCTCGATGCGGTACTTGCCCGCGAGGATCTCGCCGGGCTGGCGCAACGGCGACGGATCGACGTGCGACGCGAACGTCGGCGTGTTGCTCGGTTCGAGCATTCCCCACGTCGCACCCTTGAGCGGCTCCGCGCGGGTCATCCGTTGCGCGACGTACGAGGACTGCCCGACCGACGAGACGATCCGCCGACAGTCTGCGCAGCCATCGAGGTGCGCCTCGAGGCTCGCGGACGTCGACTCGTCGAGGAGTCCCTGTACGAGCTCGGAGAGCGCGTTCTCGTCGGGACAACCCTCGCCCGCCGCCGGTGCCGCAGTGACACCGGTCATAGATTCACGTCCAGTGCGAGCGCCGCGCTGACACCGCGGAGGGACGTGACGTCGTCGGCAAGTGGGCCACCGCCGGGCGAGTACTCGACGGCGATCGGTACACGGATCCCCAGGCGGTGCGTCGCCTGCCACGCGATCCCGATCTCCGCGCGCAGCAGCAGCAGCGTGAACGGGTCCGCGGCACGCGCATCCGTGGTGAATGGATTTCCGCTACCGAGCCCGGAGACCACGCGCAGTCCGCCACCCGCGGAGCCGACAAGCGACCACCGATCCGCGAGCGCGTACGCGGTATCGACCGTCAGCTGGGGACCTGCGATCCACGCGGTGCCCATCTCCAGATCGTCGAATGGCAAGCGCGCGAGCTCGCCCGCGATACCAACCTGCACGGACGGCAACATCGGTAAGCGGTAGCGACCGGCGACGCGAAGCTGCGCGAGCGGCGGCGTCGCGATCGGACCGGCGTCGAGCACGAGCACTCCGGCGGACGCGTGCGCGCTCCACGTGCCGTCGGGCGACGGTTCGGGGCGAGCGGAGGTCGGGTCCAGCGCTGTCGTGGTCGAGATCGGATCCCGCGTTGCCACGAGGGGCTCGCGCCGAGCGACCGCTGGCTCGGAACGGATGTCCCGCGACGGAACGGCGTGCGCTGCAACGGCCTCCTGCTTGTTCGGCGCGGGCGTCTGCACGCTGGGCTCGGGCCTGGTCGGCACTGTCGGCGCGACCTCCTGCGTTGGCGGCTCGACCTTCGCGGGCCCGGACGTCGACGGGACAGACTTCATGGTCGCGGGCTGTGCAGCCCCGGGCTTCGCGCCCCCGGGCTTCGCAGCCTCGGGCTTCGCGCCCCCGGGCTTCGCAGCCTCGGGCTTCGCAGCCTCGGGCTTCGCAGCCTCGGGCTTCGGCGCCGCGGACTTCGTCGGGCATTGCACGCGCAGACCGCCGAGCTGCGCCTCGATCGACGCGCGGTTCGGCGCCGCGGGCATCACCGCGAGGAACTTCTCGAGATACGTGATCGCCTCGGGGCAGCGCTCGAGGCGGCGCAGTGCCTGCCCGATGTTCTGCAGATACTCGGGCGCCGGGTGAGCCTTGTAGGCCCGCTCGAACTCGTCGAGCGCGAGCGCGAACTGGCCCGCTGCGTACGCGCGCTTTCCCTTGCCGTAGTGCTCGAGAGACGCGTCCTTGTCGGCCACTGCGTGCGACACGAGGCTCGCGAGCACGACCGCGATCAGAGCCGCGCGCCGCATCACACCGACGTCCTCGGACCGAGCAGCCCATGCAGGCTGAGATCAAACCGGCTGCGCGCGTCCTCGACGAGGTGTGCGACCTCGCTCGCGTCCAGCCGTAGCCGCACCATCAACAGGCGCCGGATCTCGAGGAGCAAGGACTTCTCGATCCGCCCGAACCAGCGCATCACGGTGATCCGGTGCACGTTGTGCAGGCCCGCCACCTCGTCGAACGTCAAGCCATCGAGATAGCGCTGGCGCAGAACCAGTCGCTCGCGGCGCGGCAGTGCGGCGAGCGCCTCGACGAACGCGCGCTTCAGCTCTGAACGATGCTGCGTCTTGATATGCCTCAGCTCGAGGTCATCATCATCGGGGAGCGAGGCGAGGATCTGGTCATCTCCCGCGGGCGGTTCCCGACGCGCGACCTTGTACGCTTCGCGCGTGGCGACTACCTCGAGCCAGCCTCGCAGATCGCCGCGCCCCGAGTAGGTCGCGAGTCGCGGCTTGCTTCCGAGATCGGCGACGAACAACGTCGCGCGCAGCCGACCGATTGCCTCCTCAGCGGTGCTCGATCCGAGCCCGGTGCGCGAGAGCCTCGACACCACCGGAGCGAGCAGCTGCTCCTCGAACACGGCGAGCGCCGAGGGCAGACCGTCGAGGCACGCGCACGCGAGGACGAGATCTGCGCGTACCTCGGCCAACGACGACACGCGCTCTCTGACGAACTCAGCGAAGCGCTCTGAAGCCACACGAACACCCGGCCACCGATCCTCGGCCTGCGCGAGCGCGTGCTCGATCCCCATCTCGTCCGACATCATCATCACTGCGCCGTCACCGTTCCGAACGACGCGTTCGGCGAGAACGTTCCATCGCACTGGCACCCGGTCGCGGTGTTGATCCGGATCCGGCCATTGCCGCCACCGCCGCCGCCGGCACCGACGAACGCGGTATTGAAACAGCGATTGTCGTAGTCGCTCGAGCCGCCCGAGGCTGCTCCCGTGGAACCGAACGCCCCGGAGCCACCGTTTCCTCCGGACACATAGCCGTAGAGCGGACAGCCACCGCCGTCATCGCCAGCGCCGCCGGGCGCCAGCACGAGGGCACCATCGGTACCGCGACCACCGGAGTAGGTGTCGCCGCCACCTCCGCCGCCTCCGCCGCCGGCCGCGGCGACCGATCCATGGACAGCGACGGTCGGCGCCTCGAGAAGGACCGCGCCACCGCTACCGCCGCCACCAGCACCCGAATAGGACCACGAGCTCAAGCCACCAAGGCCACCGCCGCCACCGACATTGATCGCGCCGTTCACCGTGATCCGCTGGCCCGCCACGATCTGCACGGCGCCGCCGCCGCCACCGCCCGCACCACTGGTGGACGCCATCGATGCCTTCTGGCCACGCATGCCACCGAGCAGCGGGATCAACTCGGCGTTGCCATATGCCGCGAGCACCGAGGTGCTGCTGGTATTGCCACCATAGCTGCCGAGGGTGCTGTAGCTCGCGCCCGCGCCGCCGGTCGAGCCCGAGACCTCGTTCGTATAGAGGTAGCTGCTGCCTGGACCATCGGTGCCGCCGTCCGCTGATGCGTCAAGGAGCGTCGTGATCGTCACGGTGCGCCACGCGAGGAGAACAAGGGCGTTTGGTCCGGTGACCTTCAGCGTGCCGATCGTGAGCTCGTCGCTTCGACAGACGCAGGCATCGTTGTTGGGCCCGTCGACGACGGCGCAAGTACCGAGGGCCGAGCTCGCGAGACAATCGACCTCCGTATCGAAGGTGCCGTTCGGTGTTGCGATCACCAGTCCGGTCGGCGCGAGCGTTCCGTACTCGGCACCGTTCGACGGCGACAGCGCGCAACAGTGATCACCGCAGCAGCCGGCCGCGCCGCACTCGGTCTCCGCTGGCGGGTAGCTGCACTCGTTGTCATCGCACTCCGCTGCGTAGGTCTGCAGGGTGTCCTGATCGATGCACGCCGACGGCGGCACGTTGTCGCACACGAGCTGCCCGCAGGTGACGGGGTCAGGCCCATCGGTGCCGCCATCGACGCCCAACTCGACGCGGTCCCGGTGAGCACCAGTACAGCCGACCACCACGCACACCATTGGGACCAGGAACCAGAGCTTCATGAGCTTGTGAGCCTCGCGTCAGACGAAATGTTGCAAGGTTTCTAGGCGAATCTGCCGGCGGGATAAAGCACGAAGATCGAGGCAGATTCACTGCTCGCAGGAACTGCGAGGCTCCATACAGGAGATGCACGCCGATGCAGCTGCGATGGGCTACGCGCAAGTGGCGGGCCGGCCGCGAGCGACAGCAACGTCAAGGAATCACACGTGTCAGGCACACGACCGCGCGAGCCACGGCCATTCACCTTGCCGCCCGGTGGCGCGTTGGACCGCGCTCGATGACGCATCTGGCGTACAACCGGGGGCAGCGCATGCCTGCCAAGTGGACTCTCGAAGAGCTGACGCCCGGCCGCACGGTCGAGGCGACGTTCTTCCCCAACACGGCCGAGCACTCGGAGTTCAAGCTCCGCGCAACCCACCTCGACGGTCGCCGCGCCCCGAAGGTCGTACTGACCAACGACGATCGCGTGATCGCCGGTGTCCCCTGCACCGTTCGCATCGTCAACGTCCACAAGCCCGAGCGCGACGATCGAGGCCGCATCGAGGTCGAGTACGTCGGCCGCGCCGTGTTCCGCATCGAGGGCGTCTACCTCGATCCGATCGTCTCCAAGAAGCTCCAGGTGCTCCTCGAGGGCGGCCTCAACATTCTCCTCGATGGTCCGCAGGGCTGCGGCAAGACCGTCCTCGCGCGCTCGATCGCCGACAGCCTCGGCATGGTGTTCGTGTTCTTCAACTGCGGCGCCGTCGTCGAAGCCTCCGACTTCTTCGTCACGATCCAGGTCCGCGCGTCCTCCTCCGGTGCGCCCGTCACCGACTTCGTCAAGACCGACATCCTCTCGGCGATCGAAGAGGCCGGTGACCACCCCGAGCGCCGCTACCTCGTATTCCTCGACGAGCTCAACCGCTGCCAGGAGAGCGCGCGCAACGCCCTCATGCCCGCGCTCGACGCCACGCGCCGCGTCTTCCATCCGATCGAGAACACGTTCATCCCGATCCCCGACAACGTGCAGTTCATCGCCGCCGTCAATCGCGGCCGCGAATTCTCGGGCACGTTCGGGATCGACGCCGCGCAGCTCGATCGCTTCGCGCCGCTCCAGATGGACTACCCGCCACCGAAGGCAGAGGTCGAGATCCTCACCAAGCGCCATCCCGACGTCTCGCCCGCCAACATCGAGATCATCGTCGACGTCGCCGACGCGATCCGCAACGCGGCCGACCTCCCCGGCACGCTCTCCGTGCGCGCCACCGACGAGGCCTGCGTCTACCTCGCGCACCCGCTGTTCGCCGACGACGGCAAGCGCTCGCTCCCGGAGATCATGAAGACCTCGTTCTGCGGCCGGTTCCCCGGGCGCTGGGACGACGTCACCACCGACGCCGGCACCGTCTGGTCTCTCGTGCGCAAGACGCTCGCCGCGCGCAAGGTCCCCGTCCCCGACGACGACGCGAAGAAGTAGCCGCCATGGGTCCGGTCGTCCGCGTCCATCGCCAGCGCTTCGCCTACCGCTACGGCATCCCCCTCGCGTGCGTTGGCCTCATGGCCTTCGCCAGCCTGCTCGTCGCCGCGATCCACTACATGCCCGAGCAGTTCGACACCGAGTACCAGAACAAGGCGTACCTCATCATGGTCGCCGCGCCGATCGTGTGCGCGGTCCTCCTCGCCACCTGGCGCAAGACCCGCACCACCGTCGTCCGCCTCCACGAGCAGGGCTTCGAGCTCGACCACGGCGGTCGCACCGAGGCCGCTCGCTTCGATCAGATCCTCGAGGTCTACCGCTCGCACTTCGAGGGCCCGTTCCCCGCCGGCAACGACGCCAAGCCCGGCTATCAGATCGTGACGGAGGCAGGCGCGCGGATCCGCATTCCCAAGACGATCGCGCATCTCACGCAGCTCGGCGCGACGATCGAAGACGAGGTCGCCCGCCGCCACCTCCCCGACGCGCGCGCCGCCCTCGCTGCGGGGCAGTCGGTTCCGTTCGGGGCGTACACCATCACGCCCACCGGCATCGCGTACCGCTCCACGTCGATCCTCAAGGCGATCACCGGCAACGTCAACGCGAACACACTCGACGACGCCGAGCACGTCCCGTGGTCCGCGATCACCGACGTCCGCCTCGAGACTCACTGGGTTCGCCTGAAGCGACCGGGCGCCACGATCGACATCTACGTCGGCTTCAACGCGATCCCCAACGTCCCGATCGCGCTGCGCCTGATCGAGGACGCGAAGCACGTCCGCCTCGGAGCAGCCTAGCCATGGGCGTTCACGGAACCTTCTGCCAGCTCTGCGCACTGCCGGTGAACCACGACCACTACGTGCCCACCGGCGGCGGAATGCTCCGCATCTATCGCGGTGGCAAGAACGCTGGTCTGCAGACCTGGACCGATGGCGAGCTGCCGTTCCTGTTCGGACCCGAGCACACCTGGCTCCGCCACGCGGTCGCCATCGAGCACGGCACGAACAAGATCCTGCGCGGCGAGGTCAGCGACGGCAACCTCACCGACAACGCATCCGGCGACACGACGATGCCGTTCGAGGGCGACGACGATGCCCGCACCTTCCACGCCTACTGCTACGAGGCGCTCGGTTCGCCAACGGAGTCGCGTGCGCTGTCGGCACGTGGCACCCACGCGTGGTCGCTGCTCGCCCCCTATCACGAGCAACTCTTCGAGCTCCAGCTCCTCGCGAACGACGGCAAGGCCTGGATGCTCGCCGACCCGACGACCTCCGCGCGCAGCCGTGATCGCATCGCCGCGTGCGTGGCAGACGCCCGGCGCGTGGCGGCCGCACGCACCGCCACGGAACCGACCACCGTCGCGGACCTCCTCGCGCTCGACGCCGGCTGGGAAGGCGTCGTGTTCCACGACGTGAACCACCGCCGCCGCGAGTCGCTCCGCTACCGCTCCGATGTCGTGCCCGGCCTCGACACCCTCGACTTCGTCCATCTCGTCACCGTGACGAAGAAGTACCCGGGTGACGACCTCACGCAGCCCACGGTCGCCATGCGCGAACACCTCGAGACCTTCGAGGTCCTCCTCAAGGCAACCGTCGAGGCCGACCGCAACGCGATCCACGTCGCGACCATGACCGGCGGCGTCCACTCGCACGCGCAGTTCTTCGTCTACGCACGCGACGCCGCGGCCACCGTGGCCCAGGTCCGCGCCCTCCCCGGCCACGACGCGGCCGACGTCTCGGTCGAGAACGATCCGACCTGGCGCATCTACTTCGCCGACATCATTCCGCGCCGGTGACGCTCACGGGCGCACGTTCTCCAACCTCCCGAGCTCGAGGGCAAGCCTGCCCGAGCAGAGCTTCCTCGAGCTCCTCGGGCTCGAGGCCGCCCTCGCCGAAGGGGGCGCGAACTTCGAGACTCGAGGATCCAGAGCGCTGACGACGAATCACCCGGCCGCACGCCGAGGCTCCGTGCGAGCCTAGTTCGTGCACTGGCGCCTGTTCATTGCCGGACTGCTCGTCACGGCGCTCGAGAACGGCTGTAGTTCCGATCCCGATTGCACGTTCGAGCATGTCGTGGAGGAAGGAATCTCCGGTCACGATCTGCGTGATTGCGGTTACCCGTCAGGCTCTCCGTTCGGACAGCCCGCCGACCTGGCGCCCTGGCGCGACGCGCACGACTGCGCGGTCACATCGTCCTCGTCGCAGCAACCATTCGTCGTTCGCTGGCTCGTTCCAGGCGTCGAAGGCGCTACCAAGTATGCGTTCGTTGGGCGCCTCTCCGGCGACGAGTGGTCACTCGCGCAGTTCACCGAGACCTTTGACGCCGACACCACCACGCGTCCAACCATCGAGTGGATGTGCACCGATCTCGGCGACCAAGGTGATTGCGCCGACCTCACCCGAACGCTGTGCCTCACGTGCGGACAAGGAGCACTCGTCCGCACGTGCGGAGAGTGAGCGAGAAGCGGCGTCGAGTCCCCACGTACCCAACGTCTATCCCGTGCGCGCCGCGATCCGTTTACTCGGCACTTCTCTCGCCCCGATGAGCCCGTGCCTCTTCCAGCCTTCGCTGAGCAGCCACGTCCTCGGGTACCAGACGATCAATCCCTCGTAGGTCTCGGGCGGCTTCCACATCAGGTCGCGGCCATCGAGCTCCTTCCACCCGTTGAATCCGGCCCCCGTCGAGAACGGATCGACCAGCCAGCTCCTCGCGAGCCCCGTGCGATCTTCGCGGTGCTTGCGCCAGTTGTTGAGCACGTACGCGAGCGCATTCCGCGCCTGACGCGGGGTCTCGATGATCTCCTGGTGAAACCGATCCGCGAACACCTGTCCACGCCGACGCACCGGACGCTTCGCGCTCACCGCTGCATTGATGAACTTGGCGCCCGAGATCTGAAAGCCCTGCATCCCCCGCGAGAGCGCCCTCTGGTTCGCCGCCTCGACGAGCAGGTGCACGTGCGTCTGCTGCAGGCTCGCGTGGACGATCCGGAAGTCCTCGCGCTTCGCCGCACAGATCGTCGCCCAGCGCAGTGCCTTCCACACGGCACGCCTGCGCAGCTTGCCGACCTCGGGCACCACGCGCAGAACGACGTGCACGGGATTCCGCGCCGACAACACCGGCCGTGACTTGTGCGATGAGCCCGCGCGTCCGTTCTTCGGCGGCCGACCCACGGGACGCGAGCCCGGTCGGTGCTTTCGCTTCGGCTTGGCGAACAGGTCCTGCTGTACGTGACGCTTCAGAGGCCGCCGTCGCCGAACGCGAGACTTCGCGCGCAGGTTCCTCGAACGCAGTACGGGCGCCATTCCCAACCTTTACCCCGGTCGCACACAGGCCGCAATCCTATTTCGCCGATATTTTACCGAATACACCACGGAGCCACGATGCCTCTCGGAGAGTCCAGAACACCCGGCACAATTTCAGATCGTCGCGGACAGTCGTTCGAGGTTCCTGGCAAGGACGCTGCGAAGGCCGCGCACCTCCCTGCCCCCTACGAGACCGACGGCGTCCGATCCAGTGCGCGAACGCCCTCGTTCGACGAGAACACGGGACCGCGCTGATGACCTGCGTGGACAGCCGCGAACCCTGACCGCGTTCCGCCCTGGCGCCTGACCACCCAGCTCACAGCGCTAACGCCAGGCAGCGACGCTCTGTCCCAGATGATTTTTCGGGGGAGGGAGAAGAGAAGAACTGGTGCGGACCTCGAGAGAACGCGAGCTCGAGGATCAGCTGTGTGGACAGCAGCGAACTCCAGCGAAGTCGAGAAGCGATTCGCTCTCGCACATGATCTGAACCGTCGTCCGATCGATTCGCGCCGCGCGGAGGCGCGTGTCCGTGCCGGCGCTCGTCGCCGACGAACGGTGTGCCCGCGTCCGGACCCCGAAAAGCCATCCGGGAGGCCGACGTCGAGCACCGGTGATATGGGCCTTATCCGGTCGCGGCGAGAGGCGCGCTGTCGCCGGCGGCCCTTCGCGCTGCACCGCCGCTCCAGGCACCGCGACGTGAGGTGGTCGCGCGCTCCGGAGGTCGCGAGGTTGTCTTCGAGCCGTTGAAAGCAATGGCGGCGACCTGTCGCTGACTGTGATTTCGGTGTCAGGTCTCGGACTGATCCTTGCGCATGAACCGTGGAAGTCCTTGATAGGTGACGCTGTGAAGCTGGCACGGCAATCGCTCCAAGGGCAGACCATGGCCACCGTCACCCGCCTCGCCCTCGCCGCCGTACTGTCCGTTGCCGCCTTCGCTCCGGCGACTGCCTTTGCTGACGATGACGAGGAGATGCCGCCGATGGCGCCCGCGGGCCCGCCGCCGGTCTACACGGCGCCGCTCTCGCAGACCACGCAGCCGACGTACGTCCCACAGAGCGTCGCGCTCTCGGGACCCGAGGAGATCGAAGACTACGACTTCAGCCGCCCGATCCCGGCCGGCTACACGGTCGTGAAGCGGAAGCGGCTGGGAATGTTGATCGGTGGCGGCGTGACGTTCGGCGTGTCGTATGGCTACGCGCTGTTGTTCGCGGCGGCCGGGCACGATGAGGCGCAGGGGTATGACTATGACGGCAGCGGCGGCGGCAAGAACGAGCTCGCGGCACTCGCGATCCCGGTCGCTGGTCCGTTCTTGCAGATGGCAGAGACCGAGAGCGCCACGCTGAGGCTGGTGCTCGGCGGACTCGGTGCCGCGCAGATGATTGGCGCCGTGATGCTGTACAAGGGCCTGACGACGAAGAAGAGCGTGCTCGTTCGCAACGACCTCGTCGGCAACATGACGCTCGTGCCGATGGCGGGCGGCGGCGCCACCGGCATGCTGCTTTCCGGCCAGTTCTAGAACCGAACGTTGCGAGTTCGTTCTACGCGAACAGCGTCGGCAGGACGCGGCCCGCCGAGCCGAGCGTGACGGCATCGAACTGGGAGACGTTGGCCGGCGGGTCGACATTGACCAGCCAGCTCTTGCCGCCGCGTGCGCGTGCGACGTCGACCAGGCCCGCGGCCGGGTAGACGAGGCCCGAGGTCCCGACGGCGAGGAACTGGAGGTTCTTGCCTGCGCGATCGACGAAGGCCTCGATGCGTCCGAGGGCACCGGCGACGACCGGCTCGCCGAACCACACGATGTCGGGACGCAGGAGGCTGTCGCGACCTGCGCGCTGGCAGTGGCCGCACATCGGGGCGACGCCCGCGCGGTACGCGGTGCGGTCCTCGAATGGAGGGCGGTCGCAGACGGAGCAGCGCGAGCGCATGAGGTTGCCGTGGAATTCGATCATGCGCGTGCTACCGGCGGCAGCGTGGAGGCCGTCGACGTTCTGCGTGACGAGCAGGAAGCGATCGCCGAGGATGCGCTCCGCCTCGACGAGCGCAATGTGCCCGGCGTTCGGGACCACGTTGGTCATGTTGGCGCGGCGCTCCGAGTAGAACCGCCAGACGAGGAGCGGATCGCGGTGAAAGCCCTCGGGCGACGCGACCTCCTCGACGGCGTTGCCTTCCCACAGGCCCTTCGCGTCGCGGAACGTCGGGATGCCGCTCTCGGCGGAGATCCCGGCGCCGGTGAGGACGAGGAGGTGGGTAGAGGTGTCGAGGGTGATCGTCATGGCGGGTTCCTTGGTGATGGGGCGACTTTCTTTGTGTCATGCGGACACTAAGCGGTCAAGGCATTTCGGTGCTAGCGTCGGCGCCATGTTGAAGGACAAGGTCATCGTCATCACCGGAGCGAGTCGCGGCATCGGAGAGGCGATCGCTCGCGCGTGCGTCGATGCGGGCGCGCGGGTCGTGCTCGCATCGCGCAAGCAGGCGGATCTCGATCGCGTCGCGGCGGGCCTCGGAGAGCAAGCGATCGCGGTCGCGTGTCACACGGGCAAGGCCGAAGAGGTGGACGCGATGATGGCGAAGGCGGTCGAGACGTTCGGCCGCGTCGATGGCTGGGTGAACAACGCAGCGACGAACCCGTACTTCGGCCCGATCATCGACACGCCGGACGCGGCGATCGAGAAGACGTTCGAGGTCAACGTCCGCGGGTACCTGTACGGAGCGCGCGCGCTGGTGAAGCATGCGCGTGCGCGCGGCGGCGGCGGCTCGATCGTCAACATCGCGAGCGTGGCGGGCATCCGCGCTGCTCCGATGCAGGGGATCTACGGTGCGACCAAGGCCGCGGTGATCAGCATGACGCAGACCCTCGCGTTCGAGCTCGGCGGGTCGGCGATCCGGTGCAATGCAATCGCGCCCGGACTGGTCGAGACGAAGTTCGCGGCCGCGATCGTCGGAAACCCGATGCTGCGCGATCACGTCGTGAACCGGACGCCGCTCGCGCGCCATGCGCAGCCGGCGGAGATCGCGGGGGCCGCGGTCTATCTCCTGTCGGACGCGTCGTCGTTCACGACCGGATCGGTGGTCGTCGTCGACGGCGGCCTGACGTCGTCCTGACCGCGCTCAGCGCTTGGCGAGGCCAGCCGAGATCGTCGACGCGACGGACGGGTCCTTCTCCATCGCTGCCGCCCACGCACCCGCGACCTCGAGGTAGCCCGCCTCGTCGAGATCGAACTGGGCGAGAGCCTCTGCGGGCGTCAGCGCCGCGAGATCGCGCAGGAGCGAGACGTAGTCGCTCACGCGCTCGATCTTGCCGCCCGGGATCACGACGCGATCCTTGAACGGCGGAGGTGGTGGCGTTGGCTCGCCGAGGACGACGCCTCCGCGTGCACGGAACTCCTTGTAGAACGCGTCGCGCGTCATTCGATCGCCGAGGCGTGGGACCGGATCGCGCGCGAAGTAGGCCTGCTCGCGGAGCTGCATCGCGAGTGAGCGGAGGAGCATCGCTTCGCGATCGGTGAGGCCCGTCGTGTCAGCGAGCGCAGAGGTTGCGGCGGAGAGTGCGCGCGGGGCGACCTCGAGATCGTTCTCGGAGGTGAACCGGAAGCGCGTCGCCTCGAGCGCGGCGCGGCGAACGCGCCAGGTCCTCTCGCCGATCATGGCGGAGGCGGCCGCGAAGTCACCGGCCTCGAGGAGCACGAACACGGGCTCGCGCGGCTTGCCCGCGGGCGCGGTCGCGGGCGACGTGGTCTTGGTCTTGGTCTTCGCGCGCTCGAGGGTCGCCGCGAAGTTCGCGGTGTTGTCGGGGAGCGGGTTCTGCGCGACCGCGTCCATCGCGGCCTTCTCGGCCTCGATGTAGCGCGACTGCCCGATGTACGCGCACGCGAGGTGGTTCCACGCGTTCGTCTTCCACATCACGTCGTCGCCCGCGACGCGGAGGAGGTGGTTTGCGATGGTCTCGCAGGTGCCGTAGTCGCCGACCTCGTCGAGGACGCCGGCATAGGCATTGAGCTGGGTCGCGTCGAACGCGTCCGGATCGAGCTGGTACGCGAGCGCGTACGACTTCACCGTGCGCGGGTTGTCCATCGCGGCGTACGCGATGCCGCCGTAGGTGAGCCACTGATCGGCGCGTACGTACCAGCGACTCGCGTAGTCGAGGACGGCCATCGCCTCGGAGAGCTTGCCAGTCTGATAGAGGACGCCCGAAAGGATCTGGGTTGCCTGCTCGCGGGTGCCGCGCATCAAGTGGACGAGCGCGTCAGCGATCTTGCCCTGCTGCGCGAGCGCGAGACCGAGGTTTCTGTGGGCCTCGCCGTTGGTGGGATCGATCGCGACCGCCCAGCGACCGAGCTTCTCTGCCCGAGGAGCATCGCCCTTCTGCAGGGCATCGAACATCGCAGCGGAGACCTGCTCGAACTTGAGCGGGATGTCGACCTTGATCCGGCTCCAGCCATCGGCGAGCGACGCGAGCTGACGATCGCGCCACGCGGGCTCTGCGGCACCGAGACCGGCGGTCAGCACGGCGAGCGCGGCGGGACCGCGGCCGGCATCGAGCAGCACGCGCGCCGCATGGACGGACGGACCCGCGCTCACGCCTTCGACGAGGTAGCAGGCGGTGTGGAGCGTATCGATCGCGTCGTCGACCTCGATCTCGCGGGCGCCGAGCTGGGAGACCGTGGCGTCAGCCCACTCCTCGGCACCGAGGTAGCCGGTGTGGAGTGCGAGCTGCGAAGCCTGTGCAGTGACAGCCGCGGCCCAGCGATCCGGGCGCTCGCGGTGGAGGCGCGCGATCGACGCCGCGAGGACCGCGGACTCCTCGGGACCGAGAATGCGCGCCGCGACCGTGGCCGCGTCACGCGCGAACCCGGCGACGTCCCCCGCCGCGCGCTCGTCGATCGCGCAGCTGCGCTCGACGGTGGCGAGCCACGTGCTGCCGATCCAGCGATCGACGCGCCGCAGGATCGGATCGACCGCGGTGAGGAGTGCCCGCGCCTCGCGATCACCGAGCACCGCACGATGCTTGCGGACGAGCGCGAGCGCCTCACCGGCGACCGTGCGCAACGCGCCGGCGATCGGGTTCGCGGGTTGCGTCGTCGCGGCGAGGTAGCGGCCGAGTGCCTGGGCGGCGCAGTACGCGGCCGCCTGGGCGAGCTCGGCGGGTTCGTCCTCGGAGGCCTCGGTGAACACGACCTCGAGCCAGCGGTTGACCATCTTGTCTGCACGCACGAGCAGGTCGGACTCGGCGAACGGACCTTTCTCCGTGCGCTCGAGAGAGCCGAGCTCTGTGAACAGCTTGTCGATCGCTTTCCTGCTGCGCGTGTCGGCGGCGAACCCCGAGAGCGTGCCCGGATCGAACGTGACGTTCGCGGGCTTGCCGAGTGCGCGGGCGATCACCGAGCTCTTGACCGCGCCGGGCACGAAGTCGGCGATATCGCGCGCCATGCGCCGCGCGAGCGTGCTCGCACCGATCGCCACGCGCTCGCCGAGGGCGAGCTCTGCGACCTCGATCGGCATACCCGAGAGGAGGAGGCCGCAGCGCGCGATCGCGACATGCTCGTCGCGCCCGGGCTCGGTCAGCTCGATGCGCCACAGCTCGTCGAGGCCGCGCCGCCACTCGCCTGCGGCCAGGAGTGCGCGCGCCGCGGCGAGGCGGGCCGCAGGTCCGCAGTGCTCGTCGCCGAGGCCGAACTGCGCCCACGCGAGCAGCACCTCGTCCTCGCGCCCCATCGAGATCAACGCATCGAGGAACACCGCGACGTCGACGTCGTGCTTGGGCTCGATCCGACCGAAGCCCTCGACGGTGCGCGCCGGATCGCCGCGGAAGTACCCCTCGCGGCCGTAGCACCAGGCGACGAACCGCGGATCCTTGCGCCACTGACCGAGGATGCGGGTGTGGCGCGGCCACGCAGCCTCGCGACCTTCGAGTCGGTTGCCGCGTAGCGCGAGGGCCTCGTCGAGCCGGCCGACGCGCATCAACGCATCGGCGACGAACAGATCGATCTGGATCGAATCCGGGTACCACGGCAGCGACGGCTCCATGGGACAACCGTGGAGACGGCCGCTGCGGAACGCCTGCGCGAGCCACGCACCTTCGCGATCGGTCTCGCGGAGCAAGTCGAGCAGCGCGATGTGCGCGCGCGATTCGTCGTGATGCGTGACGAGCGCACGCTCGAGCAAGCGAACGCCTTCGTCGACGAGACCACTATTGTCGAGCAGCGATGCGACGGTCTCGATCACGTCGAGGTGCGCCGGCCGACACAGCGCCGCGATACCGGCGCCCGCGACGGACTCGAGCTCCGACGGTGCGACCGGCTTGGTGGCCGGATCCTCCTCGGTGGTGCCGGCGCGCACGAGCTCCGCGTACGGGTTCGCCCAGCACGGTGCAGCCGCGATCACCCGGCGCAGGAGCGTGAAGTCGGGGCCGCCCTGCGCGACACCGGCCTGGAACTTCGCGAACAGAGCCTGCGGATGATCGGGAACGAGAGCGAGGATCAGGTCGTCGAGATCCTCGTGGATGGCGAGCTGGAGGAGCCGGAGCGCGGCGAGCTTGAGCGGTGCGGGGAGCCGGTTCGCGATCGGCCGCGCGATGTTCTTGCTCGTGCGCTTCGGCGCGGCGGTCAGGCCCGCATCGGACCCCACGTCGTCGTCGTTGTCGTGATCGTCGTCGCCGTCCGTCGAGGTGTCGCTGCGCTCGCCGAACTCCTCGATCGCCGGGCTCGCGTGTGGCGTGGCGGGAACGGCGGTGAGCGACCACGTCGGCGCAGTCGAGACCGGCAGCGTGCGCGCGCGCGCCTGTTCGACGAGCAGCGGTGCGATCACGCGCACGACCGCCATGACCTCCTCGGCGGCGAGTGCGTCGAAGCGCTGTGGTAGCGCACCGAGCCCGCGCGCGCCTAGCCACGTACCGAGGACCTGGTTGATCTGATCGCCGAGGTTCTTGCCGAGGGCATCGAACGACTGCCGCGTCCCATCGCGGGCGAGCGTATGCAGCCGGACCGCGCCGGCCTTGGGCAGCGTGAGCTCGAGCCACACGAGCTCGTCGCGGCGCGTCGGTCCGAAGAATGGATCGGTCGGCGTCGCGCCGATCGCCGCGTGCTGGGGCGTGAAGTGGCCTTCCTGCGGATACAGCGGCGTCGAGTCCGGATCGTAGACGGCGAGGCCGGGATGGCGCTGGCAGACCTCGATGCACGCGGTCCAGAACAGGAGCGCTGCCTCGTGCTCGTGCACGACATCGGCACCCTCGACGGTGACGTCGGGGACGAGGAACGCGACGCGATGTGGTTTGCGGAGCGCCGGCACTAGATGCCCTCGACCTCGCCCTTGCGGAGGCGCCGGGTGCCCTGGCGCTCGAGCTGCGCGATCGTCTGCACGAGACACCAGTCACCGTGAACGTAGTAGTCGGTGCCCGGGAACGGTCCGTTGACCAGGCGCGCGCCTGCCTTCTCGACGGCAGCGGCGATCGCGTCGCGGTTCATGTACTTGAACTCGCCGGCGAGATACACGGTCGACCCTGGCAGTCCACGACCGAGGCGACGCACGATCGCGCCCATCGAGTCGAGCGACGTCTGATCGGGCTCGGCATCCTCGGGCGCCGCGTGCGAGAGCGCGATCACGCCGGCGCGGCCCTTGGCGAGCGCGCCGATCGCGGGGCGACTCGCCGGAGCGTTCGCGATCACCCATTGCTCGTGCGGACCAGGGAACGGGGCGAGCGCCTCCGCGGTGGTGATCTCCGACGGAGGCAGGTCCTCGGCGAGGATCCGCTCTGTGAGGTCCGGCCTGCCCGCGCGGTAACACGCGAGGGCGCGCGCGCACACGAGCTCGGGGGTCTGCAGGCGCGCGGTCGCCGCCAGCTCGAGCGCCGCCAACGGGCGACCATAGATCGCGAGCTGGAGCGCACCCAGATCCGCGCCCTGCAGCGTCTGTGCAGCGGCCGTGAGCTGCTTCACGCGACCACGGCGCGCGAGGTCTTCGATGTAGAGCTCGCGCACGAGGTGCTGCGACTCCGGGTGCGCCGTCACGAGCTCCCGCGCCCGCACCGGATCATTCGCGCCGCGCACCATCCAGCCCCACATCGCGTAGAGGTACGCCTCGGGGTGCCGCGCGAACTTCGTCAGTGCGCCGAGATCGTCGGCTGCCTGGCGACACTTCGCGGCGCGCTCTGCCGCGGGCAGCACCGCCGTCGACCGGGCCACGCGCAGGCCGCGCACGGTCGGCACGACGCCCTTGTTCGCGAGGTGCCACTTCGCGCGCTGGCGCAGGAGATCGACGAACTTCATGCCCCCGAGGGCGTCCTCCAGGCGCGGGAGGTACTTCTCGCCGCCGATGCCGATCGCGAGAAACAGCATCTCGAGCTGCTCGTCGACCGGCGCGTCGGTCGCGCGCGACACCAGCAGCGTCACCGCCTCCTCGCCGAGCGTCGCGCCGATCAGCCGCAGCACGCGGAGCCGGTGCTGCGCTGGGATGTCGCCGATCGAGACCGTGAGTACCCGCGCGAGCGGCGCAGTGGCGAAGCTCTCGATCGCGTCGCCCCACAGGCCCGGTGCCTTGGCGATGATCGCGGCGATCATGTCGGACTGCACGTGGCGCAGCGCGTGCGGCAGCTGCTCGCTCGTGATCTTGCCGGCAGTCGTCATCGCATCGGCGAGCTTCCCGAGGGCCTCGTCGGCGATCTGCACCGCGTCGGTCGTCCACTGCGTGCTCGGGTGGAGCGCGCGGATCTGGCGGTAGCCCAGCGTCCACGTCGCCTGCTCGCGCACGGGTTCGGGCGTCGCCGGATCGGCGACCAGCTTCGCGAGGCGCTTCGCGGTGTCCGCCGACGGGAACCGGGTGAGCCAGATGCAGCCACGGCGGCGCAACTCGACCGCATGCTGCGGCCCGATCATCCAGTAGCCGACCTCGGCGAGCGACGGATCCGCACCGAACCAGGCCTCCCCGTCGTCGGTGAGCCGGGCCAGTCGCTCGAGCGCAACGCCCTCGAGCGCCACGCCTGACGGTGGCATCCGGGTCAGGACGTCGTGGATCCGGTAGCGCAGGGCCGGCGGCACTGCCGCGAGATCACCCACCTTCACGGGTAGCTCGGCCACGCATGGAGCATACACTCGCGATGAACAACTCGCGCGACTCGTCGTCGAAAGGCTCGCATGCGTACCCTGCTCGTCCTCGCCTTGCTCACCTCCGCGGCACATGCCCAGCCCAAGAAGCCGGCACCCGCGGCAGCCACCGGCTCCGTCAAGGGCACGGTGATCTTCGAAGGCGAGCCACCGGAGCGCGCGACCCTGCGCCGCGACACCGACCCGTTCTGCGCGAAGTCCAAGCGCGACGCCGAGGACGTGATCGTGACCAAGGGCAAGCTCAAGGACGTCCTGGTCCGGATCAAGAACGGCACGATGGGCAAGCACCCTGCCCCGACCACGCCCGCGCTGCTCGATCAGAAGGACTGCATGTACACGCCGCGCGTCGTCGGTATCGTTGCCGGCCAGAAGCTCGCCGTGCGCAACTCCGACGGCACGTTCCATAACGTCCACGGGCTCGTCTCCGGCAAGAACCTGTGGAACAAGCCGCACGCGCCCAAGGATCCCGACCACACGCTCGACTCGACGCCGAATGCCGGTGATGTGATCGACGTGACCTGTGATGTCCACGCGTGGATGCACTCGTACGCTGTCGTGCAGGACCACCCGTTCTTCGCGGTCACGCCCGAGGCCGGCACGTTCGCGATCACCGGCCTTCCGCCCGGCACGTACACGCTCGAGGCGTGGCACCCGACGCTGGGCGCGAAGTCGATGGAAGTGAAGATCGGAAAGGGTGGCCGCGCGAACGTCACCGCGCGGTTCTCGTACAAGCTGTAGCTTGGGGCCACAGCACACCCTGAAACGCGAGTACGAATCCGCTGACCGGACCGCATCGAACGTCGCCTGCTGCTGGCGTCACGCGCGATGTTCGTGCGAATGACGAATACGCGAATCGCTTGGTGTCCTCGTCGATTCCTCGACGAGATCCGAGCCGACGACCTGTCGCGGCAGCCCGAGTATGGCGCGTGCGGCGCCACGTTCGAGTCGGAGGGCAGCGAGCGGTACGTCCCGTTCCAGATCGCCAACGCCGGCGTCAGGACGACGATGTTCGCGACCTGAACGACCGGCTGGACACCCGGCGGCGCGGCCACGTATGGTCGCGCTCGAGATGAGGTGGACGCTCCGTACACGTGTGAGGATCGTTGTGCTCGGGATCCTGATCGGGGCGCCGGCCGCCGTGATCGGCGAACCATCCGCGGACCACGCAGATCACGCGCACGTGCTCCCGGTGCACCGAATCGACGGCCGAGCGCCCGACGGCTGGCAGGACGTCGAGGGCTGGCGTCACGCGGCACCGCTGGCCGCGCGCGACGGCTCTGGCAGCCGCGTCGCCGCATGGATCGAGGTCGCGGCATCGGCGCCGACGTTGCGCATCGAGGCGCGCGGCCTCGACGGCGCGCGCACCGGCCGCTGGCAGCCGCTCGAGGAGACCTATCGCTCGCTCGAACGTCGCGTCGCGATCGCCGACCTCGACGGGCGCTGGCCCGCGGCCGAGCTACGGGTCGCGGCGGCGAGCCACGCCGAGCTCGACGCGATCGCGTGGGAGCTGATCACGCCGGCGTATCCCGACGCCGGACGGCGAGCCCGCGCCGCGGCCAGTTCGGACCACGCGAGAGCCGCGGCGACGCTGTTCGAGCCGCGGCTGGTCGACGTCGGTGTCGTGCCGCGCACCACCTGGGGCGCGCGGCCCACCGGGTGTACCGCGACCGAGGACGACTGGTACCGCATGGCGATCCATCACACGGCACAGAGCCCGTCGATCGGCGGCTCGGTCGTCGAGGCCGTCAAGGCGCTGCAGGCTTTCGCGCAGGACTCCGGAAACTTCTGCGACATCCCGTACCAGTTCCTCGTCGGGTACGACGGCTCGCTGTACGAGGGCCGCCCGTACGGCCTGTACAGCGGCGCGACCGGCGGGGGCAACAACGACGGCAACCTCGCCGTCTGCTTCTTGGGCTGTTACCAGCCGACGAACTGCCCCGCCGGCGTCACGCCCGCCATGGTGACCGACGCGATGATGCGCCGCGGCCAGCTGCTCGTGCAGACCCTCGTCAGGTTGCACGACATCTCGACCGCGCCGACGAACATCATGGGCCACCGCGACTGGCCCGGGAACAACACCGCGTGCCCCGGCGACTCGCTGTACGCCCGGCTCGACGAGCTCCGCTCGGATCTCGCGTGGTACGCCGGCCGCGAGGTCGGGCGATCGACGGGCGGTGCGATCGAGCTCGAGCTTCCCACCGGCGCGGACGCCGAGGTGTGGATCGACGTGCTCAACACCGGCGGCATGACCTGGAATCCGGGCGAGACGTTCCTCGCCCCGACACCTCGCGATCAACCCTCGGCGCTGGCCCACCCATCGTGGCCGTCCCCGACCCAGGCCGCGACGATCGTCGCCCCCGTCGCTCCCGGCGAGATCGGCCGGTTCGCGTTCACGGTCAGGCTCGCCGCGGCCGCAACGGTGATGCAGGGCTTCGGGCTCGTCGCCGACGACTCCTGGTTCGCGGACGCCCCGTGGGGCGGTGGCCCGGCCGATTCGGCGATCCAACTCACCGTCGTGGCGTCGGACGTCCCACTGTGCCCGCATGGAACCGAGTGCGACGGCGGCGGGTGTTGCAACAGCGGCGGCGGGTTGCCCACGAGCGGCATCGCGCTGTTCTCGGTGGCCCTGTTCGCGCTGCGACGGCGTCGCGGCCGTGGTCGGTCCTGACGCCACGAGGACACGCTGGATGGGCTTCGCGCGGACTCGATCTCGCCGCACGGGCCGGCATCGTGGATGAACTTCCGCTTGTGGACCGCGAGTCCTGCCCGGCCACCACCGTTCGTCGCCTCGAGCACCTTACCGAACGGTGCATCGCTGTCGCTCGCGTTGATGGACAAGGCGAGCGGCACCACGACGGCGAGGGTGCTGCTCAGAACCCGAGCGTCTGCTGGCACCACGCGACGCCCCACGTGTCGCGCGCGAACTGCCGCAGCGCCTCCGCCTCCGCGCTCGTCCGCAACACGACCGCGTACTGATCCTGACGATCCCACGTGAACTGCGTCATCACGCGTCCCTGCTCGAACAGTGCCATCGCGCGCTTGATGTTCCAGGCAGTGAAGCGCTTGAGCTGCTCGTTCGACGCGAAGCCCGCGGCATCGAGCTCCTTCACGGTCTTCAGCGTCGCGATCGCGTACACGGTGAACTCGAGCGGTCCCATCACCGCGTCCTGCCACGCGCCGGTCCACAGGCCCGCTTGCACCTGCTGCACCGCGACCTCGGCACCGTTGATGTAGGCGTTCCACTCGTCGAACACGTAGAGCGGCCTGTCGTCCCACGCGGTCTGCTCGACCAGATACAGCTGATAGCGCGAACCGCGTAGCACCACCGGGATCCGGGTCTTGATGTCGGACTTCCGGATCGCGGGCTCGTCCACGAACGCGGCCTTGTTGCCGAGAACGTAGAACGCGTTCCACCCGATGGACATCGGCGCCTCGTAGTTGCGCAGGTGTGCGTGGATGCCATGGGACGTCTCGTGTGACGCCGTCACCGGCGACGCATCCCAGTACGTCTGCCCGTAGCTCGCCGGCAGATGCCGAGCGACGTCGATCAGATCCGCGCCCCACGCCGCCTGTCCGAGGCTCGGCTGTTGCTCGGGCCACGTGAACCACTCCACACCGTCGGTCGGATCGAACGCAGGCGCATCGGGCGTCGCTGCATCGACCTCGCCCACCGGGGCGTCGACATCGACAGCGTCGTCTGCCGCCGGCACCGGCGACGAACACCCGACCATCACCACCGCCACGAGTGTTCTCCACATGGGCGCGACCGTAGTCGAGCCCGTGCCCCGCCACTCCCTGCAGGCACCAACACATTCTGCTATCGAGTCCCGTTCAATAGCTGACCGAACATGACCGGACCCGAGACCTCGTCGTGGCAGTACCATCGAGCAGATGGGCGCCCGTCACCTCTGCTGGCTGCTCGGGCTGGCGGCGTGCTTCTCGCCCACCGTGCCCGAGGGTGCCCCGTGTCAGCTCGAGGAGCACTGCCCACGCCCGCAGCACTGCGTCGCCGGCAGCTGCCGTCTGTCACCGCACTCGGGTGACGCCGCGACCGACGGGAGGACTTCGATCGACAGCGCGACCGACGCGCCGTTCACGCTGATCGACGCTGCGATCGACGCGCCGCTGCCTTTGGGCTGCTCGATGACGGGCTTCAACTGCCCCAACGGCTATGTCCTCAACGCGTGCAACGGTGCGTGCTTCATCCGCTGCAACGCGGTGACGACCCGTACCGAGGCAATCAACCGCTGCGCCGCGTGGAACGGTCAGCTCGCGACGTTCGATACCGCCGCTGCGATCACGTGCGCGCTCGGCAGCAACACCCCTGCGTCATGGATCGGGCTGACGCAGAGCCCAAACAACGGCTCGCTCGCCGTGGGCTGGACCTGGGTCGGCGGGGCCGCGCTCGCGAACAACGCCCCGTGGAGCTTCAGTCAGCCCGACGACGGCGACGGCGTGGAGAATGCCGCCGAGAATTGTGCGACCGCGACGGGCGCCACGTTCGAGGATGTCAGCTGCGCGGTGACACGCGGCTTCATCTGCCGGCGCTGATCGAGCTCTACCAGTGCCGGCGCCGGACCTCGCGCAACCACGAATCGAGGGCGGCGATCGCCTCGGGGGGAGCGTCGGTCGGGAGCACCGAGGTCGGCCACGCCTTGTCCACGGCCTCGATCGCGGCGACGAGGCGCGGTCGCCATGCGGTGACCTGATCGGGATCGAGCTGCTGCTTCTCGGCGAGACGCTTGATCGAGATCAGCTCGTCGATCTCGCGCGGCACGAAGTCGCCGAGGCGCGCGACGTCGGTGATGATCTCGCCGAGCGCCATCACCGCACGGCCGGTGGCGGCGGTGCGCAGGACGTAGAGCGCGCGCTTGGCCGTCGGCTTCTCGTCGAACAGGCGGAGCTGGCTCGTCGCGAAGCCGCCGTAGTGCTTCGCGCAACGGCGCGAGAGGAGTGGCTTGACGACGAGACGCGCCTCCGCGAGGAGCGTCAGGTCACCACCGAGCGCGAGGTCGCCGAGGATCCGCTCCAGGTAGTTGCCGTTACCCTTGATCGAGCCGCGCAGCACGGGCGCTAGCTCGTTGGAGCCGTAGTCGAGCTCGACGCCGTCGACGATCTCGATGCGATCCTTGGGATCGTCGACGATATCGAGCCCGACGAGATCGGCGGTCGGCGCGATGTGGATGCACTTGAGATCGAGATCGCTGTCGGGCGACGGGAAGCCGTACGCGTGTGCACCCGAGAGGTAGATCACGAGGTGCTTGCGCTCGGCCTCGCGCGCGGCGAGGAACGTGCGCGCGACGGTCTGTTGCGCCGGCGTGAGAACGGACCATGGATCAGTCATCGAAGCGCGCCTCCGGAGGTGCGGGTGCATCGGCGCCCCAGGGGCCCGGGACTCTCTCGAGCGAACGACGCGCGGCCTCCTCGCGGGCAGCACGCAGCACCCGCTCCGCGAGCGCGACATCGGCGTGCCTGGGGAGCGGGCTGGCTTCGCGGGCAGCCTCGAGCTTCGGCGTGAGCTCACGCGCGAGTGCCATCACGTCGGGCATCGGCACCTCGCCGCGCTTGATCGCGAGCAGCGTCGGGCGCAACGCCTCCGAGACGCGGACCTCGGGCGGCTCGCCGGCGAGCCAGCGGATCGCGACATCGAGCAGGCGGATCAGGTTGTACGCGTTCTTGGGGCGCAGATCGCGCGGCAGCTCGAGCTCGGTCGCCGCGACGGCGCGCAGCGACGTCCAGTCGTTCGCGGCGATCACGCCCTGATCGTACATCGAGCGGTAGAGCTGCTTGATGTAGTCGCGCGCGCGGGCGACGGCATCCGCGCGGGTCGGGGCCTCGATCCGTGCCGCGTCGACGAGTCGCTCGGCGGCTGCGCCAAGCTCGAGGGTCGGGTCATCGCGGAGCCAGCCGATGATCGTCACGCGATGCTCGGCGAGGCGCTGGTTGTGCTCGAGGCGATCGAGCTGCGAGAGCGCGTAGCGGCCGAACGCGCCGTAGATCTCGTGCGAGAGAAACGTGTGGCGGATCTCGACGAGACCCGCGCCGAGCGGATCGACGATGGTCGGTGAGGCGAACAGCATCTCGAGCGTGTTCGGATCGGCGCGCAGGGCCTGGCGGATCGCCTTGCCGATCTCCCAGTACGACGACGAACCATCGACCGAGGTCAGATCGAGCGTCGGATCGACGAGACCCGTGGTCCACGCCATCGGCAGGACGAACACGCCCTTGTGATCCTCGTCGGAGCCCGTCTCGGCCACGCCCCACGCCCGCGAGCCGACGACCGTGTCGATCACGACCGTCGGGAGGAGCTGGTCCCATGCCGCGGCCCGCCGCTGTGCGTAGCGGGCGACCCCGAGCTTGCGCGGCACGACCTCGGCGCGGAGGAACGTCGCCCGCTTGCCGTCGAGGAACACGACCTCGACGTGGTCGCCGTCGAACGCGGTGACGCGGGCGGAGCCGCCCTTCTCGCGGATGCCGCCGTCGATCACGCGGTCGACGCGGATTGTCACCTCGGTCCCCACCGGCAAGGGGACCGCCATCGGGTCGAGGTCGGACAGTCCGCCCAGCCGCAGCGCCATCGGATGAGGGTAGCAGCGGCGGGAATCGCTGGCGTGGCTGACGCGTTATCGTAGGACGTGGCGAGGAAGCGACGCTGGCCGGCACTCCTGATCGCGCTCTGCCTGCTGGCGGGCGCGGCGGTGATGGTCACGATGGCGGTCGGCACCAGGGACGGAGACCCCGGCGTACCGGACTGCGGCGAGGGCCCGACCGTCCCCGGCATCGATGTCTCGTACCACCAGGACAAGATCAACTGGCCCAAGGTCCGCAAGGCCGGGATCCGGTTCGCGTTCATCCGGGTCTCGGATGGCACGACGGTCGAGGATCCGCGGTTCGACGAGAACTGGGCCAACGCGAAGCAGGCGCACGTGCTGCGCGGTGCGTATCAGTTCTTTCGTCCCGAGCAGAGCCCGACCGCCCAGGCGGACCTCCTGATCGCCGCGATCGCGCGCGATGGTGGCGAGCTCGCGCCAGTGATCGACGTCGAAGCCACCGGCGGCAAGCCGCCCGCGCAGGTCGCCAAGGCGATCCAGATCTGGATCGAGCGCGTGCGGTCGCGGCTCGGTGTCGAGCCGATCATCTACACGAGCCCGGCATTCTGGCGCGACAAGGTTGGCAGTGCGGACCTCTCGTCGCAGAAGCTGTGGCTCGCGCACTACACCGAGGAATGTCCGCGCGTGCCCGCCCCGTGGAAGGCGTGGACGTACTGGCAGTACAGCAAGACGGGGCGCGTCGCGGGCATCAAGGGCTACGTCGATCTCGACGTGTTCGCCGGCACGATCGACGAGCTACGCCGCCGCTGACCCGAGTGCTACCGCAACCAATCCTCGAGCTCGAGGTCCTCGATCCGCTCCATGTGCCTGGTGCTCGCTGTCACAAGCACTGCGCGCATGCACCGCCCGCTGCGTGCATGTTACGACTCTGACGTGGCGAAGAAGAAGAAACGCTTCAAGCTGGAAGGCAACCAGATCAAGACGCTGGTGTCGGGCTTCGGTGGTTGCATCGCGAGCGACAAGATCACCGTCGAGGGCGAGCGTGTCGCGTACATGATCCGCAACGAGCCCGCGGCCCCGGAGGACAGCGGCTGGATGTTCATGTCAGGTACCGAGAGCCAGGCGTATATCAACGACGCGGCGAACCTCGAGGTCTACGCCGTCAACACGATCGCCAACTACGATCCCGACATCATCCCGTTCCTCCACGCTCCCCTGGGCTCGTCCTACGAGCGTCCCGGCAATGAGGGCGACTTCGAGCCGTGTGACGGGACCGAGTGGGAGCCCGGCGACGAGATCGAGTCTCCGCCGAAGCAGTGGCCACCGCCCGGCTTCCCGATCGTCGAAGGCGAGCACGCGCTGAGCGGGTCGTGGTCGCTCACGCTGCCCGCGCAGTTCACGCGCCGGATCGAGGATGGAGCGCTGGTCCTGTGGCGCCCCGGCATCACGCTGTGGAACCTCGCGTACAAGAACGACCGGACCGAGTCGCAGGCGGCTCGGCTCGCCGTGTTCAAGGACGTGATGTCCGCGGATGCGACCGACGTGCGCGAGTCCACCAAGGGCGGTGTCATGCGCCTCACGTATTCGTTGGCCGAGAACGGCGTGCACTCGCTGACCTCGATCGCGGTCTCCGATGCGGGCCATCTTCACACGTCGATCTACTTCGACGACGAGGCCGAAGCTGCGACAGCGTTGCGCATCGCCCAGTCCATCACCGCGACGTAGCGAGGTACTCGACGAGACGCCGCGAGCCCCGGCTGGGCGCGATCAGGTCATGCTGCGCGAGCAGCGTCGCGAACTGGACGAACTGGCCGATCCGCGGATGCAGGAGGCGAAGCAGCGCGCCGTTGATGCGTGCGAGCCAGATCGGAAGACTTCGGATCTTCGAGGTCCGTCCCGACGCTGCCGCCACCAGCTCGAAGATCTCCCGGCGCGTCATCACGTCGGGGCCACCCGCAGAGATCTCGCGCGGTCCATCGCGCGTGACCGCATCCGCGACCACCATCGCGAGGTCGCGCTCGTCGATCGGGTTGGTCCTCACCTGACCGTCGCCGATGTCGATCAGCATCCCGCGGCGCGCGAGCGGTAGCAGCGACGCGAACGCCGAGTAGAACCCGGTCGCGCGAACGACCACGCCGTCGACGTCCGCCATCGCACGCGCGACGCGCTCGTGGGCATCGACGTAGGTGCAGCCGATCGTCTCCGGCCGGTGATGGACCGCGACGTAGACGAGACGAGCGCCGCTGCGGCGTGCGGCCTCCGCCGCAGCGAATCCGATCGGCGTGTCGACGGCCCGGTAGCCGCGCCAGCCGTGACCGAGGCCCATCGCGACGCTCGCGCCCGCGCAGTTGACGATCGCCTCGGCGCCGTCGGCGAGCCGCGCAACGACGTCTGGATCGCGTGCATCGCCATCGCGACGACCGACCCCACGTGCGCTGATCCCGCGGAGCTCGAGCTCCGCACAAACGAGCTTGCCGAGGCCGCCCGTTCCCCCGAGCACGATCGCGTGCCGCATGGATCTAGGATGCACCGTCGGCGGTGAGCCCCGTGTGGCATCGGGTCGCAGTCAGGGAGCGGTCATCGCCGCGGTCATGCACTCGCCGTAGCGCCTACCGACCTCGGTCATCTCCTTCATCTCTGCCTCCGTCGGCTTTAGTGCCGGTTTGTGGTCGTGAGACGTGCCCCTATGAGGGCGGTCCCTCGCCACCTGCTGCGCCCAGGCGTTCATGCCTTCCTGGACCTTGTCCGCGCAGACCTTGTCCTTGCACGCGCACATGCCGTCGGTGAACGCGCGCATCTTCTCCATCACCACCTCGTTCTCGCTCTTCGGGGGCGGCGCCGGGGCTGGGGCTGGCTGTGGAGCAGCCTCGTTCTGGACGGTCGGCGGCGGCGGCTTACCGCCGCACGCGGACAGCACGAGGATCACGAACACACAACGCCAGGTCATCGCCCGAGCATACGCGAGCTACTGCGCGCGATGGACCTGGACGCGGAGCTTGCCCATGTCGCGCTCGATCGTGACGGTCCACGGCCGGCAGCACACGGCACAATCCTCGACGAGGACACCCGTCGTGTCGGGATCGACGTAGAGGTCGACCCACTCGCGGCAGTACGGACAGCGAACGCGGACGGAGTCCTCCATCAGCGCGCCGCCCACTCGCGGGCGAGCATCGCGAACACCTGCGTGCCGCACCACTCGTCCTTGATCCAGACGTCGTCGACGTGCTCGGCCTCGAGCCGCATGCCGAGGCGCCGCATCACGCGCGCCGAGCTGGTGTTGCGCGGATCGCACTCGCCGTACACGCGGTGGAGCTTGACCTCCTCGAACGCGAAGCGAAGCAGCGCTGTCGCGGCCTCGGTGACGTAGCCCTGCCCCGCGTGCGCCGGATCGATCACGAACCACAGGAACGCGGCGCGCAGCTCGCTGTCCTTGCGCCGCATGCCGCAGCGCCCGATCATCTGGCCAGCGAGCGTGACCGCAAAGTCGAACACGGTGCGCGGCAGCTCGCGCGCGTGGACCATGATGCCCTGGACGTACTCGCGGGCGTTGTCCTCGGTCCGCTCCTCGAACGGGAGGTAGCGAACGACCTCGGGCCGCGACTCGATCGAGTGCACGACGCGCCAGTCGTCCTCGACGAATTCGCGGAGAACCAACCGGGGCGTCGTCAGCACGCGCTAGTGCGCGCCGAGCGTGTCGAGACGCGCGCGCGCCCAGCCGACGCGCTGCTGCAGATTGACGTAGTCGCCGTCCATGGGCTTGTCGCCCCACTTCGCGAGGTCGGCTTCGGCCGTCGCGAGATCCTTGCGAGCGACGTCGGCGTCGACTTCCTTCGCCGGCAGTGCCTGCTCGACGAGGATCTCGACCGAACCGGTCGGATCGACGCGGAGGTAGCCGTTCGACACGGCGTAGCGAGCGCGCGCCTTGGTGCCGATCGTCAGCACTCCGGGCTTGAGCGCCGTCAGCATCGGGATGTGGCCCGCGAGCAGCTCGAACTCACCGAGCTCGCCCGGTGCGACGACACTATCGGCCTCGGTGTGCGCGATCACGCCCTTGGGCGTGACCACGTTCACGACGAGAATGGTGTTGAGTCCGCTCGCCATTGCTAGCCTCGCTTCGCGAGCTCGGCGGCCTTGGCACGAACGTCGTCGATCGTCCCGGTCATCTCGAACGCCTGCTCCGGCAGATCGTCGGCCTTGCCCTGAAGGATCTCCTCGAAGGAACGGACCGTGTCGTCGACCGAGACAAAGATGCCCTTGAGGCCGGTGAACGTCTCGGCGACGTGGAACGGCTGGCCGAAGAACTTCTCGATCTTGCGCGCGCGCGACACGGTCTGCTTGTCGTCTTCCGACAGCTCGTCCATGCCGAGAATCGCGATGATGTCCTGGAGATCCTTGTAGCGCTGCAGGATGCGCTGCACTTCGCGCGCGACCTTGTAGTGACGCTCGCCGAC
>JANOPP010000048.1:0-5689 GCA_031421915.1 Myxococcales bacterium
CTATCGGTCGCGCCGCACGTCGCGGGCAGCAGCGGTGACGACAACGCCGTCGTGCTGACGCCGGGGCCGTACAAATCGGCGTACTACGAGCACAGCTTTCTCGCGCGCACGATGGGCCTCGATCTCGAGCAGGCACCGGACCTCGTGGTCGACGGCGACAAGGTGTACTGCCGGACGACGCGTGGCCCCCGGCGCGTCGACGTGATCTATCGCCGGACCGACGAGTCGTTCCTCGACCCCGAGGTATTCCGGCCCGACAGCGTGCTCGGCGTTCCGGGCCTGATGCGCGCGTACGCCGCCGGCAACGTCACGCTCGCGAACGCACCGGGCAACGGCGTCGCCGACGACAAGGCCGTGTACCCGTTTGTCCCCAAGATGATCGAGTTCTATCTCGGCGAGCAGCCGCTGCTCGCGCAGGTGGAGACGCTCGTGTGCCTGTTCGACAGCGACCGTGCGTACGTGCTCGAGAACCTCGACAAGCTCGTCGTCAAGGCGGTCGACGAGGCCGGCGGCTACGGGATGCTGATGGGCCCGCAGTCGACCGCCGAGGAGCGCGAGGAGTTTCGCCGAAAGATCATCGCCGAGCCGCGGCGCTACATCGCCCAGCATCGGGTCGAGCTGTCGTCATGCCCGACGTGGATCGCCGAGCGCGGCACCGTGGAGCCACGCCGCGTCGATCTACGGCCGTACATCCTGACGTCGCGTGAGGGCCCCTGGGTCCTGCCAGGTGGGTTGACGCGCGTCGCGCTGCAGCGCGGGAGCTACGTCGTCAACTCCTCGCAAGGTGGCGGGAGCAAGGACACCTGGGTGATGAAGGAGACGACGTGATCTCCCGCGTCGCCGATCACTGCTTCTGGTTCGGGCGCTACGTCGAGAGAGCCGAGGCGACTTCGCGAATGCTCGGAGCGAGCGTCTCTCTCGCGCTCGATGCCGAGCTCCCCGCCGCGCAGGTCTGGCGGCCCGTGATCGTGGTGTCCGGCGAGGAGGACGAGTTCCGCCAGCGGATCACCGGTGGCGACGACAATCACGGCGCGTGGGGCGACGGCGAGATCGTCCAGCGCTTCATGGTGTGGGACGAGACCAACGGCGTGTCGCTCGCGCGTTCGGTCGCCGGCATGCGGTGGAACGCGCGCTCGATCCGCGAGGTGCTCTCTCTCGAGTCGTGGGAAGCGGTCAACGAGCTGCACTTGTGGATGCGCGCCGACGCGACGCCCGCGATCTACGCGCAGCACCGCGACGCGTTCTACCAGCACGTGCGGCGCTCGACCCAGCTGACGCTCGGCCTCGTCCGCTCGACGATGCTCCACGACGAGCCGCTCGACTTCATGTGGCTCGGCGTCCTCCTCGAGCGCGTCAACCAGACCGCGCGCATGCTCGACGTCCATCACCACGCCTTCACGAACCTGCCGAAGCGGCACGAGGTCGTCGAGACCGCGCTGTGGCTGTCGATGCTGCGTGCGCTGTCGGGCTCCGAGGCGTATCTCAAGCGGGCCGCGGGTCGCGTCAGCTCCGAGGGAGTCGCGCGGTTCCTGCTCTCGGAACAGGCGTTCCCCCGCTCGATCGCCTACTGCGTCCACTCCGCGTACGGCCGGTTGTGTGACATCCGGCCGCCGGACCACCACACCCTGCCGGGTGGAGTCTCGCTCGAGCGGTTGCGCGTGCTCGATGCGTGGATCAGCAAGCGCGAGCAGGAGCCGCTCTCGGGCGCTGCCGTGCACGACGTGCTGACCCACGTCGTCGACGAGGTTCACGAGATCTGCGGCACACTCGGCAAGGAGTTGCTCGGCGCCGGCTGAAGGGCGCGCTAGCATGGTGTTCGTGTTCGGTTGGCCCCTCGCGCTCGCGCTCACCGTCTCGGTGGGCTGCGGCTTCACGATCGCCCCGAGCGGTGGCGACGACGGGATCCCCGAGGGCCGCCGCATCACGGTCACCGATGACACCGAGCCAGAGTTTGCTGACAACGGCGGGCTGATCGACGGCGTCGTCGCCGCACGCGGTGCGCTCGAGCCTCATGCCTACGTGGTCGGCGGACTCAAGGCGCGCGGCTTTGCCGGCAACCATGTCAATGACACTCGCACCTACGACGAGGTCGTGACCGCAGCCGGCACCCAGCTCGGGTTCGGCTATCGCCACGTCCCGGCCGACTGGTCGCTCACCCCGGCAAACCGGCCGCGTGGGATCGGCATCCTCGGGACTGACCAGTACACGATCCTGTTCACCGGTGAGATCCTGCTGCCACAGGGCACCGTGAAGTTGCTCACCAACGCCGACGATCGCGTGATCATCCAGATCGCGCTCGATGGCGTGACCTGGGGCCCGCGGTTGTTCTCTCACCAGGCAGACGCCACGCTCGACATCACCGTCCCCGTCGCGGGTTGGTACCCGTTCCGTGCCGCATACGGCCAGGCCGGTGGCGATGCAGACTGGAGCCTCTCGTACACGCAGCTCGGGGCCGGCAAGACCACGATCGACGCGACGCGGTTGCGGGCGCGCGTGACCGCGGAGCCCGGCCTCGTCGCGAGTGCGTTCGAAGGCAAGGCGTTGATGGCGCCGCGAGGCGAGTCCGGGGTCACGACCGTCGACGAGAACTATGGAGTAGGTCCTCCATCCCACGACCTGCCGATCATCGTCTCGGATCAGTACAGTCTCCGATTCGCCGGTCAGGTCCGGATCGACACGCCGGGCGCGTACACGTTCACCGTCGACATCGGTGCCGAGGCGTTCGACGTGTACCGGTTGTGGATCGACGGCGTCGTGGTCGCGAACGTGTGGCCCACGATGACGGACAAGCTGACTGCGACGCTCGATCTCTCCGCGGGGTGGCACGACCTCCTCCTCGACTACGGCGAGGAGATCTCGCTCGCACGCGTCCAGCTGCGCCTGGCGGGGCCCGGAATCACCGACGGCGTGATCGCGCCGGAGCGCTTACGCCCGGCGGTAGCGTTCGCGCACACGGCACCCTTCGTCGCGTTCACCAACCTCCTGCTCAACGACGCGACGATCGCCGGTCCGGGCGTCACGATCGTCCCGATGCCAGTCACCGCGCCGACCGGAGCGACGATCGCGGCGTCGGACTACGGCCTCGGGATCGTGAACCAGCGGTTCTCGGACCTGACGATCGATGTTCTCGACTGCAGTGGCGCGAGAACGCTGCCGCCGATCACGACGCAGGAGCTCTACTACTACTACTCGGCGGTGACGTCGTGCGCCGGAAGCAATGTGGTCCCGGCGACGCCCTGGGCCTGGCGCGTGACCGACACGGTGGTCGGCAACGATCTGACGATCATCGGCCTTCCGACTCTGTACAACCCGATGCTCGTCCAGACCTATGCCGGTGGCGATCGCACACCGTTCGCGCCTGCCTACGAGTTCGTGTCATCGCCGAAGCGCACGACAGGTTCGATCGGCCTTGGTACGATCGACGTCACGGCCGACCTGCGCGGCGCGATGCTGATGATCGAGGTTCGCTCCGGCGCGGATCCCGCGGCGCTCGCCGCCGCACCGTGGGTCCCGGTCGCCAACGGCGCCGTTCCAGCGGTCGAGGGCAGCGAATGGGCGCAGTACCGCATCGCCGTGACCAGCGATGGCTGGAAGCTGGCGAGCATCGACAAGGTGGATCTCACCTACGTCGTGCCGGACGAGTAACGCTGCTACAGTCGCGCGGTGCCGAACCTCCTCGCGATGTCCTTCGAGGGCGAGCTCGCACCATCGTTCACGCTGCACTGCCTGAACGCAGGGCGGGCACTGCCGGACGGTTGGGGCCTCGGCTACTACCCGGCGGGCGAACCGTCGGCCGCGATCCTCAAGGAGCCGGCGCCGCCGCAGGCGTCGATCCGCAGCCAGCTCGCCAGCGCGTGGGAGCAGGTCGCGTCGAACGTGTTCGTGCTGCACATCCGGCACGCGACGTGGGGAGCGCTCTCCGACGCCAACACCCAACCGTTCTCGCGGACGTGGGGCCGGCGCGACTGGCTGATGGCGCACGCCGGCAGCCTCGATCGCAAGGAGCCGGATGTCCCCGGACCGTTCGAGCCCGTCGGCTCCACGGACACCGAGCAGATCTTCTGCGGCTTCCTCAACCGGTTCGTCGAGCGCGGCTGGCGCAGCATCGCCGACATCGATCTCGACGTGATGCTGCAATGGCTCGGCGCGCTCAACGAGGTCGGCGAGATGACGATCGCGCTCACCGATGGCCGCGACCTGCTCGTGCACGCCGATCGCCGCGGCGAGCCGCTCTGGCTCGGGACCCTGGCGCCGCCCTACGAGCGGATCGCGTTCGGCGACGCCGACCTCGACATCGATCTCACCCGCCGAGGCGCGAAGAGCCGCAAGGGCGTCATCGTCTGCACGGAGCAGCTCGAAGCGCGCGACGGCGATGCGACGCGCGCCGTGACCTGGCGCCAGCTCGCGCCCGGCCAGCTCATGGTGATCCGCGAGGGCGCCGTGATCCAGGAGCGGTCGACTGGTGGCCTCATCGAGACGCCGCGGGCGAGCTGGCGGCCTGCGCGGTCCGAGCCGCGGGTCTTCGACGTCACGCACCGCACCGTCTACAAGTACGAGAAGCCGGTCGAGCGTTCGACCCACATGCTGCGCCTGACGCCCGTCCACGATCACCTGCAGAACGTGCGCTCGACCGAGCTCACGATCTCGGTACCGACCCAGAGCCGTGACTACATCGACGTGTTCGGCAACCGCGTCCGGCGGGTCGCGATCGAGACGCCGTTCTCGGAGATGGTGATCGAGTCGAGGAGCGTCGTCGAGGTCCTCGACGTCGACCCGCTGGGGTATGACCCGCTCCGCGTCCGCTCGACGATCCCGCTGGTGTGGATGCCGTGGCAGCGGCAGATCCTCGATCCGTATTTGTTGCCGTTCGAGCTCCCGGAGACCGAGCTCGCGGAGCTCGCCGAGTACGCGATGAGCTTCGTCAAGCGCAACGACTACGACCTGCTCGCCACGCTGCTCGACATCAACCAGTCGATCTACCGCGAGTACGCGTACGAGCAGGGCGTGACGACGGTGCTGACCAGCGCGTTCGACGTCTACGTCAACCGCCGCGGCGTCTGCCAGGACTTCACGAACCTGATGATCTGCCTCGCGCGCTTGCTGGGCGTGCCGGCGCGCTACTGCTGCGGCTACATCTACACGGGGCCCAAGAACGACAACAAGCGCCAGGGTGAGGCATCCCATGCGTGGGTGCAGCTCTACCTGCCGCAGGTCGGCTGGAAGGGCTTCGATCCGACGAACGGGATCCTGACGCAGACCGAGCACGTGCGGATCGCCGTCGGCCGCAACTACCTCGACGCGACCCCGACCAGCGGCACGATCTTTGTCGGCGGCGGCGGCGAGACGCTCTCGGTCGAGGTCAAGGTCGAGCCGCACGGCGCACCGTAGATCCCTCCTGCTACCCCATCGCAGCCCCAGATCTCTGCGACCGCCACGGGGTGCGCCCCCACCTGAAACGAATGGGGTCCCTCGCCACGCGTTTGCCCTCCTGGGCGGTCTCGGTTCTCGCCCTCTCGCTGGTAGTCGCGTGTGGGTCCCCCAAGGGGGGCGGGGTCGATGCCGCGATCGATGGGCCGGAGAATCTGATCGACGCGCCGGAGGGGAACGACGCCGTGTTCGGCATCGACGCTCCGATCGATGCCCCGTCGCTGATCGATGCACCGATCGATAGCCCCGCGTGCACCTCCGC
>JANOPP010000049.1:0-4400 GCA_031421915.1 Myxococcales bacterium
CAGGCGACGCCTCGGAAAACGCACGTTGCGCTACACTGTGAACGTGACTTCTCTGGGGGAGGCCAGCGGCCCTCTGCCGTCCAGGCTCGGACGGTACGAGCTGATCACCCAGATCGGCCAGGGCGGCATGGCCGAAGTCCAGCTCGCCATCCAGCGCGGGCCGGCCGGGTTCGAGAAGCTCGTCGTGGTCAAGCTCGTCCACGCGAACCTCGCGACGCAGAAGTCATTTGTCGACATGCTGCTCGAAGAAGCGCGCATGGCGGCGATGCTCAAGCATCCGAACGTCGTCGACATCTACGACCTCGGCGAGGCCGACGGTCGCTACTTCATCGCGATGGAGTACCTCGAGGGCGAGCCACTACTCGCGGTCTTGCGCGCCGGTCGCGAGGGCAAGCGACTCGATCCCCTGTCGACGGCCCGCCTCGTCTCCGATGCGGCCGAGGGGCTCGAGGCCGCGCACGAGCTCCGCACGATGGCGGGCGAGCCGATCGAGCTCGTCCATCACGACGTCTCGCTCGGCAACATCGTCGTCCTCTACAACGGCCAGGTGAAGCTCGTCGACTTCGGCGTCGCGAAGGCGACCAGCGCCGCGGGCCCGCGCACGAAGGTGCAGGGCAAGTTCAGCTACATGGCACCGGAGAAGCTCCGAGGCGATGCGGGCGACCGCCGCAGTGACATCTTCTCGCTGGGCTGCGTGCTGTGGGAGGCGCTGACGCTGCGCCGCCTGTTCAAGGGCGGCAATGACGCCGACACCATGAAGCAGGTGCTCGAGACCGTGATCCAGAAGCCATCGTCGATCAACGGCGACGTGCCGGCCGACTTCGATCCGATCGTGATGAAGGCGCTCGAGCGCAACCCCGCCGATCGCTACGCGACGGCGAAGGAGATGGCGCACGACCTCGAGGAGATCCTGCGCGAGCACAAGTACGGCGGTCGCAACGACGTGATCGCGAAGTACATGCAGACGACGTTCGACGCGCACATCGTCGCCCGCAAGAAGCTGCTCCAGGAGGTCTCGAGCAAGGGGCGCGCGAGCCCCGATATTCTCGAGGCAGCGTTCAACGAGCCGGTCATGGCGTCGGGCTCGCCGATCACGAACTCGGGTGAGTTCTCGGTCAAGTTCCGCCGCCCGAGCCAGGAGATCGCTGCACAGGAGGAAGCGAGCGGCCCCAAGCGCAACGAGGTGAGCAGCGTCAGCGGGCTCAACCAGCTCAGCCAGAGTCAGGTGCTCGCGCCGCTGCCACGCTCACCGCGACCGTCCGCACAGTACCTCGCGCAAGGCGCGACCTGGGAGCCCGACGTCGTCGCACCGGGCGGCGGCACCACCGCGAACAGTGGCAACGATCGTACGAAGCTGTTCGTGATCGGCGGCGCCGTTGCGCTCGTCGTGATCGGCATCGTGATCTTCCTGATGTTCAGCGGCGGTCCAAAGGTGAAGGACGACGGCGTCCCGCACGGAACAGCGGGCTCGGCGACCGGCTCTGCCAAGATCGCGGGCTCGGCGGCAGCTCTCCCGCCAACGGGCTCGGCGACGACTGGCTCCCCGGTTGCTGGCTCGGGCTCCGCAGCCGCGCTCGGCGCAGGCTCGGCGACGACGGGCTCTGCAGCAGCAGCAGCAGTGGGCTCGGGCTCGGCGACGGAGCCAATGGCCGGCTCGAACGCGGGCTCGGGCGCGGGCTCCAGTACCGGCTCGGCGGCCATGGGCTCGGGCAGTGGCTCCGACGCGGGCTCGGCCAATCCGATCGTCGGTGCGGGATCCGCGCTGATCGTCGACGGTGAAGAGGAACCCGGAGCTGGATCCGGATCAGGACCGCATCCGACCGCCGTCAAGCCGATCAAGGTCAACGCGCAGGATCTGTTCAAGACCGGCATGCAGGCGTTCGTCAAAGGCGATTCGCGGACGGCGGTCGTCGCGTTTCGGCGCGCGGTCCAGGCGCAGCCTGGATACGCGACCGCGTGGCGTGCACTCGGTCTCGCTCACGAGAAGCTCGGCGAGGGCGGACAGGCGAAGACCGCGCTGCAGCGGTACCTGCAGCTCGCACCGAACGCGGCGGATGCGGCGCAGATCCGCGAGAGACTTGGTAGTCTGTGAGCCGGTGGGTGGGAATCTGTGTCGTCGTGATGGTGGCCGCGACCTCGGCCGAGGCCGCGCCCCGCCGAACGCTCGTGCTCCCGCTCGAGGGCAATGCCGAGCCGTCGATGCGTGTGAAGCTCAACCTGACCGTGCAGAAGCTCGCGCGCCGGACGCCCGACGCCAAGGTCTCGAGCGGCGACACGACATTCTCCGAGACCGCGGCTGCGGTCGGGTGTGATCCTGCAGCGCCCGAGTGCGCCGAGACCGTGCGCTCGACCCTCGGCGTCGACGAGCTGGTGTGGGGCACGGCGACGTGGACCAACGGCAGGACCAACCTCGTCGTGTATCGCGCGACCGCCAAGCACCCGGTGCGCTCGCGCGCGGTCCTCTTCGATCGAGAGGACACGCCGGACAAGGCAGAGACCGCGCTCGCCCCGGTGTTCGACGACGCCGCTCCGCTCGACGTGACGCCCGTGCGCGATCCCAACGTCACCGACCCGGTCGTCGTCGCCCCGCAGCCCGCCATTCCCGGCCACAGCAGCCGCAAGCGCAACACGGGCATCGTCCTCGCCACCGGCGGAGGCGTCATCCTCATCATCGGCTTTGCGCTGTGGGGCAATGCCTCGAGCGTGCAGCAGGACATCGACGAATCGACACCGACCACCGAAGGTGACTTCGCCCGCCTCGAGGCGCTCGAGTCCCGCGCGTTCAGGTACGCGATGGCAGGCAACGTGCTCGTCGTCGGAGGGCTCGCACTGGTCGGCGCTGGCGGGTGGATCCTGTACCAGGATCGCAAGGAGCGCCGCGTCGTCGTCACGCCGCAGGTCACGGCGACCACGGCGACGGTGACGCTCGGAGGCACGTGGTGAAGACGCCCCTGATCCTTCTCAACGTCGGGGTGTTCGCGCTGCTCGTCGGTGCGAGCTGCCTCGTCGATCGCAAGACGTCGGAGTTCGCGTGCAGCACCGACGCGGACTGCAACGGCCTGCCCGACCAGCGCGTCTGCGATACGGCGATCGGCTACTGCACGGTCGTCGACTGCCCGAGCGTCTGCAACGGCGGCTGCGACCCGAAGGCGAAGACGTGCAACGTCCAGTGCCAGACCGCCGGGATGTGCGCCGGCACCGTCGACTGTCCGACCGGCTACAGCTGCACGATCAACTGCCTGGCCGGCAACGCCTGCTCCAAGATCGACTGCACCGACGCCAGCGCCTGTGTCGTCAACTGCATGGCGACGAACGCGTGCGGCAATATCGACTGCGGGATCGACGACACCGCCTGCCAGATCACGTGCCAGGGGACCAACGCGTGCGACGACATCGAGTGCGCCAAGGAGACGTGCGCCGTGACCTGCTCCGGCAACAACGCGTGCGGGGCCGTCGACTGCGCCGATTCGTGCGCGTGCATGGCGACCTGCTCGGCCGGCTCGTGCGGGACCGTGTCCTGCCCCACCGGCTGCGCCGCCAATGGTGGCTGTACGACTGCGGGCGCCACCTGCTCGACCTGCTCCCCCTAGGGTTGCGAGCGCCGTGCCGGCAGAGTACGAATAGCGCGCTGCCATGAGCGAAAAGTTTCCGATGACGCCCTCGGGGTTCACCGCCATGAAGGCGCACCTCAAGCGCCTGAAGGACGTCGAACGCCCCCGCAACAGCAAGGCGATCGAGGTCGCTCGTGGTCACGGCGATCTCAAAGAGAACGCCGAATATCATGCTGCCAAAGAGGAACAGGGTCTGATCGAGGCCAAGGTCCGCGAGCTCGAAGCGAAATCGCTCATGGCCGAGGTTATTGATCCAACCAAATTGTCGGGTGACAGGGTCTCATTCGGGGCCACCGTGACCTTCGAAGACAGCGAGAGCGGCGACAAGGTGACCTACGTCATCGTCGGAGAGCACGAGGCCGACATCAAGAGGGGCCGGATCGCGGTCGGCGCCCCCGTCGCGCGTTCGCTGATCGGCAAGGAAGTCGGCGACACCGTCACCCTCACGACCCCGAAGGGCAAGCGCGAGGTCGAGGTCACCAAGGTCGAATGGCTCGACGTCCCCGCGCTCGAAGATCTCCCATGACCCAGCCCCGCAACCGCCGTCACTGGCTCGCTCTCGGTCTGTTCGCCCTCGCGGCCTCACTCTGGACATTCGGCTGCGAGCAGGGCGAAGGCGAGCGCTGTCAGCGCACGAGCGACTGCCCGTCGTCGCTGGTCTGCAACATCGCAACGCAGACCTGTTCCAACGACAGCACGTCGGGTCAGTTCGACGCACAGATCATCGATGGACCTCGGCCCGACGCCGCGATCGATGCTGTCGATGCGCCGCCCGACGCTCCGCCGGAC
>JANOPP010000050.1:0-12627 GCA_031421915.1 Myxococcales bacterium
TCTCGATAGCTTCCACCGTCAGCAGCGTGTGGTTGATCGTTCCGAGTCCGGCCCGCGCGACCACGATCACCGGCAGCGCCAGGCGCTTCGCCAGACCGCCGATGTCCATGCTTTCGGTGATCGGGACTCGCCAGCCACCGGCGCCTTCGACCAGGACGAGCTGGGCTTCCGAGATGCCCTGCTTGTAGACCGAGTCGATCCAGTCGAGGTCAATCGTCTCGGATTCCGCCGCCGCCGCAACCAGCGGAGCCGCGGCCTGGGCGAACCGGTAGACGCCGCGATGCGAGCCGCGCTGCCAGTTGCCGGCCGCATGGGCGAGCAGCTCCTGATCGGAACCGACCAGGCGGCCATCGACCATCGTGCAGCCAGTCTCGATCGGCTTGAACGCGAAGACCCTTTTTCCCTGTGAAACAGCTTGCCGCGCGAGCGCGCAGGTGACGAAGGTCTTGCCCACGCCCGTGTCCGTGCCGGTGACGAAGAAGCCTCTCAACGCCGATCCGTTTCCATCACCGAGTCCATCGTCGCACGCTCGAGGAAAGCGATCTCGTCCCCAGTGATCGAGAGTGGAGGCATCCAGACGATCACGTCGCCGAGCGGACGAAGAATCACGCCGTGTCCCCTCGCCCGCTCGCAGACCTCGACGCCGGGGGCGCGTCCCTCGATCGGATGGAGCTCGATACCGACCATCATCCCGCACTGCCGGACGGAACGAACCCGGGCGAGTGCGGAGAATCGCGTCAGGGCGGAGGAGATCTCGGGGATCCGGACCTGCGCATTCGCGAGCGTCGACTCGCGGAGGAGCGCGAGGGACTCGAGACCGACCGCGCAGGCGAGCGGGTTCGCGGTGAACGTGTGGCCGTGGAAGAAGTGGACGAGGTCAGACCGACGCCCGAGGAACGCGCTGTAGATCTCCTCGGTCGCGAGGGTCGCGGCGAGCGGGAGGTAGCCGCCGGAGATCCCCTTGGCGAGGCAGAGGAAGTCCGGTGACACGGACTCGCGCTCGCACGCGAACAGGGTCCCGGTGCGGCCGAAGCCGGTGGCGACCTCGTCGACGATCAGATGGACACCGTACTGGCGACACAGCGCCGCGGCGGCGAACAGAAAGCCAGGCGGGTGCACGAGCATCCCGGCCGCACCCTGAACGAGTGGCTCCACGACGAACGCCGCGATCTCGTACGCACGGTTCGAGAGCTCGGCCTCGAGACGCGCGAGGGACGTGGAACCATCCGTGTCGAACGGCGACGGGATCGCGATCGACTGCACCAGCAGCGGGCCGAACACGCGGTGAAACAGGTCGATCCCTCCGACCCCGACCGCGCCGAGGGTGTCGCCGTGATAGGCGTCGCCGAGCCGAAGAAACCGCTGCTTCGCCGGCAGACCGCGAAGCTGCCAGTACTGGAACGATTGCTTGAGCGCGATCTCGACAGCGGTCGACCCCGAGTCCGAATAGAACACGCGCGTCAGCCCGGGCGGCGCGACGGCGATCAGCGCTTCGGCGAGCCGAATGCCGGGCTCGTGCGAGAGTCCGAGGAACGTCGAGTGCGCGAGCTTTGCGAGCTGATCGCGAACGGCGCGATCGAGCCGCGGATGCGCGTGACCGTGGACGTTGCACCAGAGCGAGCCAACACCATCGAGGTAGCGGCGACCCTCGGTGTCGAACAGCCAGCTCCCCTCCCCGCGCGCGATCACGAGTGGTGACCACTCCGCCATCTGGGTGAACGGGTGCCAGGTGACGCGCTGATCGATAGAGGCAAGTGTCTCGGTCATGATTGACGCGTTGCGTTATTAACGCAATAGGCAGCCTTATCGATATGTTGCACTGTGTGGCCGGCCGCCATGCTGACACGCAACCGCGCGGTTCCCTCGGGGACCGTCGGAGGCCGAATCCCCTGCACGAACAGCCCGTCCTCGAGCAGCCGCGCCGTCATTCGCATGACCTCGCGATCGTCGCCGACGCCGATCGGTGCGATCGCACTATCCCGAGCACCGCCCGCGGCGGGCACCAGCTCGCGAAATCTCCGCGCGTGCGACGCGAGGATCCGACGACGCTCGAGACCCTCGGTGCCGCGCACGATCTCGAGCGCTGCGAGCGTCGCGGCTGGAATGCTCGACGGCAACGCGGTCGAGAACACGAACGGCCGGGCGCGATTCCACAGCAGCTCCGCGATCGAGATCGTCGTCGCGGCGAACGCGCCGAACGTCCCGAGTGCCTTGCCGAACGTTCCGATCAGCACGTCGGGCACGACGGCCGCGTCGGCGCACAGCCCCCTGCCCTCCGGTCCGCACGCTCCGATCGCATGCGCCTCGTCGACGACGAAGGCGGCATCGAACCGACGACACAGCGTCGACAGCGCGTGGAGATCCGCGATGTCACCATCCATCGAGAACAGCGACTCGGTGACGACGAGCTTGCGCTGGCGCCGGCCGCCGGCGGCGAGCGCCGCCTCGATCGCCTCGAGATCGCGATGCGGCGTGACGACGACATCGGCGCGCGCCAGACGACAGCCGTCGATGATGCTCGCGTGATTGAGCTCGTCGGAGATCACGAGATCGCCGGCGCGGGCCAGGGTCGAGAGGACGCCAACGTTCGCCGCGTAGCCCGTGTTGAACAGCCGCACACCACCGGCGCGCATCCAGTCCGCGACCGCCTGCTCGAGAAGAACGTGTGCCCGCTGCGTGCCCGCGATCAGCCGCGAGGCCCCTGCCCCGGTCCCCGTTTCCTCCAGCGCCGCCGCGGCGGCCCGCGCGAGCCGAGGATCCCCCGCGAGCGAGAGATAGTCATTCGAGGACAGGTTCACGACCTCGACGCCATCGAGAGTCACCGTCGGTCCCTGCGGACCATCGACGACGCGCTGCGAGCGCAGCCGATGCGAACCCTCGAGGGTCGCCAGCTCGGCACGCGCGTCATCGTCGAGGGACATCGCGGCGCGACTATAGGCGATCAATCCGCGACGATCTCGCGGCTCCCGCTCACTTCCCGATGCAGAACCGCGCGAACACTTCGTCGAGAACGCGGTCCCCTACCTCGACGCCCCGGAGCTGCGCCAGCGTCTGCGAACCGTGGCGCAGCTCGACCGCGATTACCTCCGGCGGCCGCTTCGCGGTCCAGGCCTCAGCCGCTGCCGCGAACGCGTCGCGCGCCGTGGCGGCAAGTCCCTGCTGCCGGGCCGTCGTCACGAATGCCTGCTCGCTGCCCTCGCGATCGGCCACGCCCGCGACCTCGAGCACCCGATGCTTGAGCTCGGCGAGGCCCTGCCCGCGTGTTGCCGAGGTCATCAGCGCGGCGCTCGATGCCCCACCCAGGTCCGCCTTGCTGCGCACGACGACCGCGCGCTCGCCGTAGCGTGTGCCGTCGTCCCACGCGCCGAATCCGTCGTTGACGACGACCACGACATCCGCGGACTCGACCCGCGCCTGGCCGAGTGCGATCCCACGCTGCTCGATCGCGCCCGCGGTCGCGTCGCTGGCAGCCCGCAGGCCGGCGGTGTCGACGAGCGTGACCGAGACGCCGTTCCACACGTCGGAGACTTCGAGCCAATCCCGCGTGGTCCCCGGCTCGGGGTCGACCAGCGCCCGCTCGGTTCCGATCAGCGCGTTGAGCAGCGACGACTTCCCGACGTTCACGGGACCGACGAGCGCGACCGTGATTCCACGACTGACGGCGCGGCCGTGGCGAAACCCGTCGGCGAGCCGCGCGCACGCGGACTGCAGCGCCGCGATCTCGCTCGCGATCCACGTCGCGTTGGCGATCTCGAGATCCTCCTCGGGAAAGTCGATCCAGCCCTCGAGCTCGGCGAGCACGATCAGCGCTCGCTTCTCGATCGCTTCTGCCTCGACACCGATCTTGCCGCTCAGGTTGTCCTGCGCGAGTCGCCACGCGCGGTCGCTTCCGGCGGCGATCACGTCGAGCAGCGCCTCGGCGCGGAGCAGATCGAGCTTGCCGCTCGAGACAGCGCGCCGTGTGAACTCGCCGGGCTCCGCGACCCGCGCGCCACGCTCGAGCACAGCCTGCAGCAGCTTGCCGAGGTTGTGGCTGCCGCCGTGCCCGTGGAGCTCCGCGACATCCTCACCGGTGAAGCTGGCGGGCGCACGCATCGCGAACGCGATCACCTGATCGAGCCGGGTCCCGGCACGATCCGTCACCCACCCGACGCGCACGGTGCGGTCGAGTGACGACTCGGCGATCCCGAGTGCCTCGGCGGCAATCGTGATCGCTCGCGGCCCACTGAGCCGGACGATCCCGACGCCCGCTGGGCCCGCCGCCGTAGCAATGGCGGCGATGGTCTCTAGCCCGGACAATTCGCCCCGACGTCGAGGGAGACCGAGCGGCGCGGTGCAGATCGCGGCGCTCGCCCGGAAGCGCAGCGAGAGCGCGTGGTGTTTCCACGCGCCGAGCGAGAACCGGACGAACGTCGCGATCTGCTCGCGCCGAGACGGTCGCAGCCGACGGCGGGGCGGATTGTCCGGGCGAAGTTCACGCCTCGGGGGCGGGAACGATGAGGATGTGGCGATCCTCGCCCTCGCCCTCGCTGCGGGTCGTGAGACCGGCGATCTCGGAGATCGCCATGTGAACGATGCGACGATCGTGCGCCGTCATCGGCTGGAGCTCGACGATCTGCTTGGTCTGCAGCGCCTTCTCCGCCATCTTCTGACCGAGCGACCGCAGACGCTCGACCTGCTTGGCGCGGAAGCCACCGGCATCGACGACCAGCGGCTTGGCGCGGTCACCCGTGCGGTCGCGATAGACGACCTTGTTGACCAGGTGCTGGAGTGCATCCATCACGACGCCACGGCGGCCGATGACGAGCTCGGTATCCTTGGTCTGGATCTCGAGGGTCGTGCGGTCCTTGTCGTCATTGATATCGATGTCTGCCGAGATGCCCATTCGCTCGAGGACACCAAGCAGGAACTCGGACGCCTTCTCGGCGAGATCTTCACGTTCTGCAGTCGCAGTTTCGCTCACAGCTGCCTCCATAACTATCTCCGGCGCTTCTTGCGCTTGTTGCGCGGCCGCGCCGGGTTCGCAGCTCCTGCCGTCTCGGCAGGAGCGTCCGACTCGTCCTCATCGTCACTACCCGCTTCGACCGACTCGACGTCGATCACGGGCTTCGCTGGCTTTGCGGCGGGCTTCGCCGGGGCACCGTTCTTCGCGCCGGCCTTCTTGTCGGCAGCGGCTTCCTTCGCGATCGACGCGTCGACTTGCTCTTTGATCTTGGCGACCGTCGCGAGGCTCTTCTTGTCGTACTTGTTCATGTAGATCGAGTGCAGCGCGCTGAGGCACGTGTTCGTGAAGATGTAGAGCGTCAGGCCCGCGGGGAAGAAGAACGACATCACGCCGAACATCAGCGGCATGCCGTACTGGATCATCTTCTGCTGGCGCGAGTCACCGGTCGCCGGCGTCAGTCGTGCCTGGACGAACATCGTCCCGACGAGGATGAACGGGAGGATGTGGAACGGATCCGTCGACGTCAGATCGTCGATCCAGCCGTGAATGAACGGCTGCTGGTATAGCTCGCCAGCGGACGACAGCATCCGATAGAGCGCGAGCCAGATCGGCATCTGCAAGAAGATCGGGAGACAGCCCGCGATCGGGCTGACGCCGTGCGTCTTGTAGAGCGACATCGACTCGGCCTGAAGGCGCTGGTTGTCGCCCTTGTACTTCGCCTGCAGCATCTTCATCTGCGGAGCGAGCGCGGCCATCGCCTTCATCGAGCGCATGGACTTCGTCGTCCAGTACAGCGTCGCGGCCTTGACGAGGAACGTCAGCAGGATGATCGCGATGCCCCAGTTGCCGAAGAACGCGTAGAACTTGAGCAGCAGCCAGAGCAGCGGCTTGCCGATGAACGAGAACCAACCGAGGTCGATCGTCTCCTTGAAGCCCGTCGAGTAACCGGCGGCTTCGTCGGCGGCCTCGAGCGTGTGATAGCTCTTCGGTCCGAGGTACGCGACGATCTCCTGGGTCATCGGAGCGTCGCCCGCCTTGAGTGTCTGCTTCGGGAACAGGATGTCCGTCCGCATCAGGCCCTTGGGCTCGCCGGTGACGAAGAACGAGCGCTTCTCGATCTGCTGCGTCGGATCCGGGCGCGGCGCGTAGGCGGCGAGCAGGTACGGGTGCTCGAAGCCGGTCCACTTGATGTTGACCTCCTGCCGCGGGTTCTCGATCAGCGAGCTGATCGGCGTGTGATAGATGGTGCCATCGCGCAGCGTCGACGACTGCCACGAGCGCGGGAGCTGCTGACTGGCGCCGTCCTCGATCTTCGTCGGATCCTGGAACGCGAACACCGAGACGGCGAGGCGCTGATCGACGAGCTGGCCGGCCGGGACGGTCACCTTCGCGGTGACCACCATGCGGACCTGGTAGGTGTCGGGGAGGATCGAGAACTTCTTCTCGATCTCGAGGTTCGCGGTCTTCGTCGTGTACGTGAGCTCGGTCGGGGAGACCTGGGTGCCGGTCCACACCGCGTTCGCCGGCACGACATACGTCGAGCGCGCGAAGTTGACCTGGAACGCGCCGGTCATCGGCAGGGCAGGGAGGAACTCACCCTGGGTCTGGTCGCGATCGTAGCGATGGTCGGCGAGCTTCCAGGAGGCGAGTCCACCGGTCCAGCTCGAGAACGTCGCCACGAAGCGATTCGGGAAGGTCAGCGTGATCTTCTGCTCGTCGGGGCGCGGAGCGTCCGCGGGGACGTCAGCAGGCACCGGAGCGGCGGGCACCGACGAGACCCCGACCGACGAGGTCGGAATGACGAGCGCGGCCCCACCGGCAGAGCCCGTCTGTGCGATCGGCGTCTTCGGCTTCTCGTCCTTCTTGGGCGAGAACACCATGTTCCAGACGAGCATCACGCCGAGCGCGAGCGCGACTGCGAGTAGCAGTCGCTTTCCTTGGCCTTCCATCTAGTGCTGCTCCTGGGCGTGGTGATGCGCGCAACGAGCCGCGGCCACCGGGTGATAACCGCCGTGGAACAGCGGATTGCAGCGCAGGAGGCGCCAGACGGCGAGCGTCGTCCCGACGACGATCCCGCGCGTCTTGACCGCGTCGATGGCGTACTGCGAACACGTCGGCAGATAGATGCAGCTCGGCGTGCGCTTGAGCGGCGACAGCACGCGGCGATAGAACATCACCGGCAACAGCACGATCGTCACGAGGAGCCGGTGGAGGGATCGAATCATGAGAGTTGGCGCAGGATCCGCGTCAGATCGGTCGAGAAGTCGCTCGGGTGAAGCTGACCTGCGGCGGTGTCCTTGGCAATCAGGACCATGTCCCAACCCGTAGGCACCCAACCGTTGGTACGCAACCATTCTCGCAACATCCGCTTGATCCGATTTCGAACGACCGCGTTTCCCACTTTCTTGGTGACCGTGATCCCGAGCCGTCCGGCCAGGTCCGGCGCGGTTCGTTTCCGAGCAATCGCAAGGACGTGGCGACCATGCAGCTTCGTACCGTTCGCCTGCACGGCGAGGTAGTCGGCGCGTTGTCGCAGCCGCATCTCCTTGGCGATCCCAAGGGGAGAGCGGCCCACGGGCTACTTCTTCGCGGTTGTCACACCGATCCGCTTGCGACCCTTCGCGCGGCGGCGGCGGAGGACTTCACGACCACCGCGGGTCTTCTTGCGGGCGCGGAAGCCGTGGGTCCGCTTACGGCTCTTGTTGTGCGGCTGATAAGTGCGCTTGCTCATACGAGGGGGGGATCGATACTCAAGCGACGAGGGGAAGTCAAGCTGCGGCTCTCGATGCCTGACTCGACGCTCCCGCAATGCGGATTCTCCGACGAGAATTCACGGCTTCACACACGCGACAGAGTCATGGCGTTCCGGAGTTCACTTGGCGACGTTTTCAGCTTGCAGACCGAAATCGGAAACTGTTACCAACGCCGGGTTTCCTCGCCTGTGGACAAACCCTAAAGGTGGCCATGGGAGAGAACCGGAGGTCCTTGTGGATAACCTCTGGATTGGTTGTCTATTGCCTGTGAGCCATGACGTTCAAGCACATGAATCCGCAGGACAAAGTCCTAGGGACCGGGGAATGACAGTACAGCTACTGTGGGACGAGGCTGTCGGGAGACTCAAGTCGCGAGTCTCCTCGCAGAATTACGACATGTGGCTGCGCCCGATCGAGGTCCGATCCTTCGATGGATCGACCCTGCGGCTGCGCGCCCCGAACAGTTACATCCGGTCCTGGTTCGAAACGAACTTCCTCGGCACGCTGCTCACGGAGATCCGCGAGCTCGGACACGACGAGGTTCGGGTCGAGTTCGAACCCGATGGCAACGATGGCGCCGACCGCAACACGGCCCACGACGTGGTCGAGCCCCCGGCTGAGCTCGATAGACCTCGCTCCGAACCCGACCACGGGGCACCGACCAGGACGGTGACGATCACCGCCGCGCTCACACCGAAGCCTGCGCCGGCAGCACCGGCTGTTCGCGACGAGGACGTCATGCACGCCCCCGAGGCGGCGACGCTCAATCCTCGCTACAACTTCGAGACCTTCGTCGCCGGCCCGTCGAACCAGCTGGCCTTCGCAGCCTCGCAGGCGGCCGCCTCGAGCTACCCGCCGAAATACAACCCGGTCTTCATCTGTGGCGGCGTCGGACTCGGCAAGACGCACCTCCTGCACTCGATCGGTCACCAGCAGCTCGCCAACCGCCCCGGCGCTCGCATCGTCTACCTCTCGAGCGAGCGGTTCATGAACGAGTACGTCCAGGCGATCCGCACCGGCCGGATGCACGACTTCCGGAAGAACTACCGGGAGGGCATCGACGTCCTCCTGATCGACGACGTCCAGTTCCTTGCCGGCAAGGAGAGCACGCAGGACGAGTTCTTTCACACGTTCAACGCGCTCCACGAGAATCACAAGCAGATCGTGATGACGGCGGACCGCAAGCCGCACGAGATCTCGGACATCGCCGACCGGCTCCGCTCCCGCTTCGCGTGGGGCCTGCTCGCGGACATCGAGCCACCCGAGCTCGAGGTCCGCATCGCGATTCTGCGCAAGAAGGCCGCCGTCGAGGCCGTCCAGCTCCCCGACGACGTCGCGCTCTACATCGCGTCGTCGATCAAGAGCAACGTCCGCGAGCTCGAGGGCGCGCTGATTCGCCTGGCCGCGTACGCGTCGCTGTCCAAGCGCCGCATCGACCTGGAGTTCGCACAGGAGACGCTAGGAGCGGCGATCACGCGGCCCCGCGAGATCATCACCCCGGACGGCGTCATCAAGCACGTGGCGAGCTACTACGGCCTCAAGCCCAGCGACATCAAGAGCGAGCGGCGCCACAAGTCCGTCGCTACTCCGAGAGCTGTCGCGATGTACCTCGCGCGTCACCACACCAAGGACAGCTATCCAGACCTCGCCCGAGCTTTCGGCGGCAAGCACCACACGACCGTCATCTCGGCGGTCCAGAAGATCATCGAGCGGCTCAAGGATGACGCTTCCCTGCGCTCCGAGATCCACGCGATCGAGTCCCTGATCCTCCGGTGACAGCCCTGTGAACTACTCTGTGCGCCCAGCTGTGTCCTACCTGTCGACGGAGCCGACCCTCCATGTTGTCCACATGTTGCCTGCATGGCGTCCACTGCGGGACGCGAAGGTTGCGCGGGGATCGCGAACGCCGAAATGGAGTGGATCTTCGTCCCGTTACCGAGCTATCCACAGCGTCCACAGGACCTACTGATTCCTACTACTGAAAAGATCTTTCTTCTTACGTAAAGACTAAGAGAGACATCGAACGACAAAAAGCACGACGAATCGAGGGTGAGATGGAGTTCAAGATCGCAAAGACCGAGTTCCTACGCGGACTGCGCCTCGCGCAGGGAATCGCTGATCGCAAGAGCACGATGCCGATGCTCGCGAACGTCCTGTTGCGTACACAGGGCAAGAACCAACTCCTCGTCGCAGCCACCGACCTCAACGTCTCGCTGACAGCGGAGCTCAAGAGCACGAACGCTAGCGAAGGCGGCATCACGCTCGGAGCCAAGAATCTCTACGAGCTCATCGCGAACGCTCCAGGCGACGAGATCACGCTCAAGAAGGCCGACAACCACTGGGCCGAGATCAAAAGCGGCAAGGTCACGTACCGCATCGTCGGCATGCCCGACCGTGACTTCCCGAAGGTTCCAGACCATCGCGAAGCTACCTACGCAACTCTCGAGAGCGCGGTGCTCCGCGAGATGATCGAGCGCACCCTGTTCTCGGTCTGCAACGACGAGACACGGTTTCACCTGAACGGCGTGTACTTCGAGAGCGATGGTAGCAAGGCGCGCATGGTCTCGACGGACGGCCATCGCCTCAGCAAGGTCGAGCGGACCATCGCGAACGGCCCCAAGCTGACCTCGGGAATCATCATCCCGAAGAAGGGTCTCCTCGAGATCCGCAAGGTTCTCGAGCAGGGCCCGTCGTGCAAGCTCGCCATCAAGACGCCGCACCTGTTCCTCGTCCAGGACGACATCGCCATCGCGGTGAAGCTCATCGACGCGCAGTTCCCGCCGTACGAGCAGGTCATCCCCAAGGAGCACAAGAAGGTCATCATCGTCGACCGGAGCCGGTTCATCGACGCACTCCGCAGAGCGCAGCTGATGTCCTCGGAGACGCGCGGTGTGAAGGTCGCTGCGACGAAGGAAGGCGTGACCATCACCAGCGACAACCCGGACCTCGGCGAGGTTCGCGAGGAGATGGAGTGCGACTACAGCGGTGAGCCCATCGCGATCGGCTTCAACCCGAAGTACGTCGTCGAGCTGCTGTCGCAGATGACCAGCGACCAGATCACGATCAACCTCGGCGGTGAGCTCGACCCAGGACTCATCAAGCCGCTGACCGGCGATGACTACCTCGGCGTCGTCATGCCGATGCGGATCTAGAACCCTGCGGATCTTCACGCTCGTCGCAGACGGAGTCCGGAACCTCCGTCCGGTGCAGCTCCAGCCGCGCGAGCGCTTCAACGTCTTCGTCGGTGACAACGGGCAGGGCAAGACGAACCTGCTCGAGGCGATCTACTGCGTCGCCACGCTGCGCTCGTTTCGCACCGCGAAGCTCACGGACCTCATCGCGTTCGGGAGTCCCGAGGCCAAGCTCGGCGCACGCGTCGTCAAGGACGACCTGGTGCGCGTCTACGAGGTCGACCTCGCCCCCGGATCTCGCAAGGTGCGGCTCGACGGCAAGGCGGTGCGGCCGCTCGCGCGCTACTTCGGTGGCTTCAACGTCGTCGTGTTCACCCCCGAGGATCTGCTGCTACCACGCGGCTCGCCGGGCGACCGACGGAGGTTCCTCGACCGCGGGGTGTTCAACTTCGAGCCAGGCTTCCTCGCGACCGCGAGCGACTACGACAAGGTCCTGCGCACGCGCAACAGCGTGCTCAAGCAGGCAGGGCAGGGTGTGCTCGCCGGGCACCAGCTCGAGGAGATGCTCGCTGTCTACGACTCGCAGCTCGCGCAGCTCGCGGTCGCGATCGTCGCTGCCCGGGTGAAGTTCCTCGAGGTGCTCGGCCCCGAGCTGGTGAAGGCGTTCTCGGCCATCACGCGCACCGGGCTCGCAGCGAGCGCTCGCTACGTCTCGAAGCTCGTCGGCAAGCCAGCTCCGGTCATCGAGGACGAGCTCAGGGCGGGCAGGGCGAAGGATCTCGCGACGCAGTCGACGCAGCTCGGTCCGCATCGCGATGACGTCGTGCTCGACCTCGACGGACGCGAGGCAGGCAGCTTCGCGTCCCAGGGCCAGCTCCGCGCGATCATGCTGGCGTGGAAGACCGCCGAGCTCGAGGTGCTCGGGCGCGCGCATGGCGATCAACCGATCCTCCTCCTCGACGATGTGTCGAGCGAGCTCGATTCCGCACGCAACGAATTCCTGTTTCAGCACCTCGCGACGCTCGCTGGACAGTGCTTCATCACGACCACCTCTGGGGGGCACGTGCTGCTGACTCGTGAGAGGGCGGACTACCGCATCCAAGCGGGCCAGATTCTTGAATAAATCCGGGTTCTAGACCCTTTGCTCGGCCCCCTGTGCATGGTACGAAACTGAACCGGTTTTTCGATGGCTGATCCGACAACCACTGCGCCCAGTTCTGAAGGCTACGACGCGGGATCGATCGGTGTCCTCAAGGGCCTCGAAGGCGTCCGCAAGCGGCCTGGCATGTACATCGGCGACACCGATGACGGCTCCGGTCTGCATCACCTTGTACACGAGGTCGTCGACAACTCCGTCGACGAGCACCTCGCGGGTCACTGCAATCGCATCGACGTCATCATCCACTACGACAACTCGGTGACCGTCGAGGACAACGGGCGCGGCATCCCGACGGAGATGCACCCGATTGAAGGCCGGCCCGCAGCCGAGCTCGTGATGACCTCGCTCCACGCCGGCGGCAAGTTCGGCGGCGGTGGTTACAAGGTCTCCGGTGGTCTGCACGGCGTCGGCGTGTCCGCCGTCAACGCACTGTCCGACTGGCTCAAGCTCGAGATTCGCCGCAACGGCAAGGTGTTCTACCAGGAGTACGCGGCGGGTATCCCGACGACCGAGCTCAAGCAGACCGGCGTCACCGATCGGCGCGGCACCAAGGTCACGTTCCATCCCGATCACACGATCTTCAAGAACGTCCTCGAGTTCTCGTTCGACACGCTCGCTCAGAAGCTGCGCGAGCTCGCG
>JANOPP010000051.1:0-5699 GCA_031421915.1 Myxococcales bacterium
GCCCCGAGGGCGTCGCGAAGCTGCGCGAGCGGCTGCAGCACGAGCTACGCGACTACCGCGAGCGCATCGAAGGCGAGATCAGCACGCGCCGCGTCCGCATCGATCTCACCCAGAACAAGCTCAAGGCGCTCGGTCACGCGATCGGTGACGGCAACGATCCGAAGACGATCAAGGTCACGATGCGAGAGCTGGAAGCTCACGCCGCGAAGGAAGAGGCCGAGCTCGACGCCTTCATCAAGGCGAGCTACGCGCCGAAGTGGCAGCTGCCGGTGATGCAGGAGGTGGAGGCACTCGTCAGCAACCTCGATCGGCACCTCAACGAGGACCCCGAGCAGGGCCGCGCGATGCTGCGCCGGTGGCTCAACGATTCGCACATCACCCTGGATAAGGTCGAAAAGACCGGCGAGATCGTCGCCATCGTCGACTTCATCCCAGGTCGGATCGTGATCGAGTCGCCTCTCCGGAAACGAGAAATCCCTCAGGCTGGTAGCGACCTGAGGGATAACCCGTTGTTTTCACTGGGTAGCGGGGGCAGGATTTGAACCTGCGACCTTCGGGTTATGAGCCCGACGAGCTACCAGGCTGCTCCACCCCGCATCAAGTTGTCAGTCGCGAGAGGGGTTCTAGCCCCGCCCTCGGCCTGCGTCAAGCCCTGATCCGCGGTGGATTCCAGCGAAGGGATCTAGGGATAGACCGCGGTCTTGTACTCGGCGTACTCGCCCTCGCCCGTGAGCGGGCCGCTGGCGTTGAACGTGTTGAGGGCAGGATGGAGGATCCAGGCCTTGGTTGCGCCCTCCTGGTAGATCTCGATGACTCCCTCGCAGAGACCACCACCGCCCGAGGAGACCTTGAGGCGATAGTTCTCGGTGAGTGCCGGCGTGTTGAGGGCGAAGTCGTACTTCGGGCCCTCCATCATCGAGTCGAGGGTGTACGTGCCGGTGAAGCGGTACTGGGCTTCGGGGACCGGAGGCGTCGCGCAGTTGTTCTCGCCGACCGCGGCGGTGAAGGTCCAGACGCCGGTCGGCCAGCACCCCGTGAAGTCGGGCATGCCATCGGGCGGGCCCATGTCCGTACCGTTGGTGACGAGGTCGGGGACGGTCGAGCTCATCTGAAATGTTCCGGTCAGCGCGAGGGTCGCCGAGCAGATGCGTTCCTCGGGCGTCGACGGAAGTGGTGCATCGTCACCGACGCCGCATGCGGGTAGCAGAGCGAGAAGAAGGAGACGCTCCGGGTTCACCATGAACCAATGGTAGATCAACCAGCCTCGGGATAGGGAACGCGCGACACGTCGGATCCCTCACGGCGTCGGTGGTTATCCGACCCTCGACCGCCCCCGAGCCGACGTAGGATGGGGCGCCGGTGCGAGATCGAGCACGCAACGTTCCCCTCCTGACGGCGATCGTCGCGACCGTCGTTGCGTGCGTGCTCGCGGTGGTCCACACCAAGGTCGGTCCCCTGCCCGGTCTCGCGAAGATCGAAGGACTGTCGATCGATGCGCGGTTCCGGATGCGCGGCCCGCGCGCCCCCGCCAGCGATCGGATCGTGATCGTCGGGCTCGACGACAAGCTGCGCGAGGAGGCACCGGACGTCATCCAGACCCGGCGAGGCTACGCCCGCCTGATCGACAAGCTGACGGAGTACGACCCGAAGCTGATCGCCCTCGATCTGTTCTTCGCGTCTCGCGAGGTCGTCCTCGAGAAGCCCCTCGCAGATCGCGTACGCGCGCTCGACGGGACACTCGCCGCGGATCCGGATCCGAAGCTGACCGAGACGCGCGAGGTCATCCACGCCGTCGTCGAAGAGCTGCGAGGTGACGAGCTCCTCGCGGCGGCCATCGCGAGAAGCAAGCGGGTGTTTCTCGGCGCCGTGTTCTATGTCGGCGACAAGGTCGAGGGGGTCACCGCACCCAAGGCAATCGGCCCGGCGCGCCATGGCGAGGTCTCCGATGCGAGCGGCGGCGGCTCGCGACGCCCAACGAACGCGTACGCCGTGACTGCCACGCTGCCGATGATCGCGGTGGGCGCGGTCGGCGCCGGGGCGACCAACAACTACCTCGACGACGACGGCGTCACGCGACGCATCCCGCTCGCGATCGAGTACAGCGGCGCGCACTACATGCCGCTGGGCCTCGCGGTCGCACTCGCGGAGCTCGGCAAACCAGGTGACACCCGGTACCTCGTCGGCGCACGCACGATGAACGCTGGCGGCAAGGAGCTACCCATAAGCCCCGCCGCGACGCTCGTGCTCGACGTGATGGGCAAGGGTCGGCTGCCCATGATCTCGGCGGCCGACGTGCTGTCGGGCAAGACCCCGCGCGAGGCGCTCGCCGGCAAGCTCGTGTTCGTCAGCCACACGTTCGTCGCGACCGATCGCGTCGCGACGCCGCTCGATCGCGCTGCCTTCGGCGTCGAGCTTCACGCGACGCTGACCGAGAACATCCTCGCCGGCCGTCTGCTCCGTGGCACGGGCGACACCGTGACGATCCTCACCACGCTGATGTTGTGCGGCCTCGTATGCGCGGCACAGCTCCGGCGCGTGCGGCGGCGACCGTGGGTTCCACCGCTGATCGCACTCGCGGCGATCGTGCTCTACATCGGGATCGCGCTCGCGATGTTCTCGGGCGGAACGATCATCGCGATCGCCGCGCCGTGCGTGCTCGCGAGCGCGGTCCTGGTCGCGGCGACGATCGGTGGTCTCGCGACGGAGGGCCGCGAGAAGGCGAAGCTACGCGCCGTGTTCTCGCAATACGTGTCGGGGCCCGTCGTCGATCGGATTCTCGCGGATCCCGCACGGGCCAAGCTCGGCGGCGAGCGCAAGGAGCTCACGGTCCTGTTCTCCGACATCCGCGGGTTCTCGCTGTTCTCCGAGGGCATGCCTCCCGAGAGGCTCGCGGCCTTCCTCGGCGAGTACCTGACGCCGATGACCGAGCTCGTGCTCACCTCGGGCGGAACTCTCGACAAATACATCGGCGACGCGATCATGGCGATCTGGGGAGCACCGATCGACGTCCCCGATCACGCGTCGCGCGCGTGCGAGGTTGCACTCCAGATGCAGGAGACGCTCGTCGCGCTGAACAAGGGTTGGGCCAAGGCCGGCAAGCCGGCGGTCGCGATCGGCGTCGGCATCAACACCGGCGCGATGGCCGTTGGCAACATGGGCTCGGCCGCGCGGTTCGACTACACGGTGCTCGGCGATCAGGTGAACCTCGGCTCGCGACTCGAGGCGCTGACCAAGGAGTACGGCATCTCGATCCTCGTGGGCGAATCGACCGCGATGGCCGCGGGCAGCGACTACGTGTTCCGCGAGATCGATCTCGTGCGGGTCAAGGGTCGCGCCGGTGCCGTGCCCGTGTTCGAGCTGGTCGGCCGCAAGGGTGCCGTCGTCGATCCCTCGTTCGCGGCCGCGCTCGCGAACTATCGCCGCCGTGAGTTCGTGCCCGCACATCGTGCGTTCGCCGCGCTCGCGGGGGATCCCGTCGCGACGATCCTGGCCGCGCGCTGCGCCGTGCTCGCCGCCGAGCCACCTGGAGAGGACTGGGACGGCGTCTACGAGCAGAGGTCGAAGTGACCCTCGCGATGGTGTAGGGTCGCGCCAGATGACGGTCCTCGTCCTGGACTTCGACGGCACCATGACGGATGCCGAGGCCGAGGGTCGGCCGTTCCGCGATGGTTACCTCGAGGATCTGTGCGCGATGGTCGGGCGCCCGACCGGGGATCCGGAGATCACCGCGCTCGCCGATGCGGTCGAGGCCGAGCTGCAGAGCGCGCCAGCCTCGCATCCGTTCCTGTGGATGGGCCGCGCGGTCGCGCCCGCGACGGTCGACCCGTACCTGCGCATGGTCCCGATCGCGCACCGCATTCTCGACACGTTTTCGGTGATGCCGAGCGCGGTCGATCGCGGCCGCCTGCTCGGCAACGTCCTCTACAAGTACAACTACGCAAAGACGCTCGGGCACCCGGTGTTCCGGACCGGCGCCGGCGACGTCCTGCGCTCGCTCAGCGGCACCGATGCGTGGATCGTCACCAACTCGGACACCCACGCGGTCGCGGGCAAGGTCGCCGCGCTCGATCGCGAGGCGCCGGGCGTGGCGTGGCTGACCTCGCGCGTCCGCGGTCACGCGCGCAAGTTCGATGTCGACGACACCTGGACCGGCGCCGCTACCGAGCTCGACGTGCCGGGTCTCGATCGACCGGTGCTGCTCCGCCGCCACGCGTATCACGACATCCTGAAGGAGGTCCTCGACGCGTCCAGCGCCACGTTCGCCGACCTCGTCGTGATCGGCGACATCTTCGAGCTCGACCTCGCGATGCCGCTGTCGCTCGGTGCGCGCGTCGGCCTGGTCGCGACCTCGCGCACGCCGCCGTACGAGCGCGCGTTCGTCGAAGCGCATCCGCGCGCACGGATCATCAACGACCTCTCCGAGATCCCCGCGTTCGCATTCGGCTGATAACATCTGCGGATGCACAGGCTCCTCGCGCTGGTGGTCGTCGTCGGGTGTGGCGGAGCTGCACCCGCCCCCGTCGCCCCCGTCGCGCCGAGTCCTCCCCCGCCGGCACAGCCTGTCACCGTCGCGGCCACCGATCCGTGCGATGGCGGCGAGACCCAGGCGGATCCATGTGCCGGTGGCGAGGCCGCGGAACAGGTCGCGATCGCGGATCCCTGTGACGGCGGTGAGGCAAGCGGCGGGCTCGGCCTCCGCGGCACCGGCGAAGGCGGTGGTGGCGTCGGCGGCGGCTCGAGCCTCGGCAAGGTCGGGACGCTCGGCACCGGATCGGGATCCGGCTCGGGCTATGGCAGTGGCGGCGGTGGAGCGCCCGGCGGTGGGGGGCCGATCGGGCGACGCGGTCCGGCATACCTGCCGACCGTGAAGTTCGGCAAGGCGACGATCTCCGGCACGTACTCGGCGGCAGTCCTCACGCGCGGGCTGAAGCGGTACACCGCCCAGACCCGGTACTGCTACGAGCGCCAGCTCAATGCGAACCCGACCCTCGGAGGAACGGTGATGCTCGAGCTCACGCTGACACCCGAGGGCGGCGTCGCGCATGCCAAGGCGACCGGCCTCGCACCCGACCTCGAGAGCTGCCTCGGCGGAGCGGCCATCCGCTGGACGTTCCCCAAGCCCTCGAAGGGCATCGTGAAGATCAGCGTGCCGATCACGTACGCGCCCTCGAAGGGGACGTAACCCCGACGTCACTTGACTCTCGGGGGTGCCCGGTCGAGTCTCCAGGGCGTGTCCGCCGACGGAAAAGTCATCATCTCCTGCGCCCTGACCGGCGCCGTCACCACCAAGAAGCACTGCCCGGCGATCCCGTACACACCGGTCGAGATCGCCGAGGAGGCGAAGCGCGCGTACGACGCCGGCGCCGCGATCGTGCACATCCACGCGCGCAACGACGACGGCTCGCCGACGTGGAACAACGCGACGTTCGCCTCGATCATGGCGGAGACCAAGAAGCGTTGCCCCGTGTTGATCAACTGGTCGACCGGCGGCGCAGGTCCGATGTCCGAGCGGATCACGCACCTCTCGCAGCGCCCCCACGTCGCCGCGCTCAACATGGGCTCGATGAACTACGCGAAGTGGAGCTCCGAAAAGAAGCAGTTCGCGTTCCAGTTCGTGTTCACGAACTCGTTCGACGACATCATCGCGTTCGCGAAGGCGATGAAGGAGCACAACGTCAAGCCGGAGATGGAGTGCTTCG
>JANOPP010000052.1:0-9318 GCA_031421915.1 Myxococcales bacterium
GTCAACGAACATGTCGAGCCGATCGGTCGTGGCGACGTAGCGCGCGATCACTTGATGCCAGATGTCGTCGTCTACTCGCGCGGTGGTGTTCGGGTTCGACACCCAGCCCGTGTCCCATTGCACGGTATCGGACCGCACGAACATCGCCTTCGAGCCCTGGTTCCACGCCTTCGCCTTCGGGTTGCGAGAGAACAGCGCGCCGCTCGCGGCGCTCGTGCGCACGTAGATGTGCCACGTGAAGTCCACGTTGAAATTGAAGCCCGCGGGCAGCCCGATGTCGACCCGGCCTCCCGATCCCGTGATTCGTAGTGCCTCGCCACGGCGTCCGATTTGTCCGCTCGTGATCGCTGCCGCACCCACGATGGTTCCGTCGTGGCCACCGAGGTGATCGCGACCGTCGACATCGAAGCGCCAGTACGCGATCGGCGCACCCGGAAGCGGGCCTGGAGCATCCACGTCGCTTGCGTCGACCGCTACGCCGCTGTCAACGCCGGCGCCGGGTTGAAGCTGGAACGCGCATGCGGACGCCGCCGCGACGGCGCACCCAAGCAACGACCGGCGCACCATCGCTCGATCCTATGACGAATCCGGCGCGGTGATCCCGCGGATCGTGCCTACCGCCAGCCGAGATCCTCGTGACTCACGATGGATCGCGGGAACCGGGCGCGAGGACCGGTGTCCCAGCGCCAGTGAGTCGCGGTCCCACGCTCGCCGTCATCGCACTCGCAGTCGTCACCACCGTCGGAGCCGTGGTGTTTCACGCCTACAGTGGCCCTCACGGCGACGCCGCCTACACGCGGCCCGCGCCTCCGGCGCCCGTCGGGGTCTTTCGCAACGGTGGCGTCCCCCGGCGCGATCCGGCGATCGAGAAGGCGCTCGCGAGCGAGCTGCCCGCATTGGTCGCGAGCCTGGTCGCGGGTGGTGGGACCGAAGCGTCGCGCACGTCGCGGCTCGCGGCGCTGCGCGAGCATGCCGCGTTCGCGGGGCACGGTCCCGTGCTCGCGGGTGCGTGGCGATCGATGATCGAGGCGCTCGATGACTGGTGGCGCGTGTCGTCGACCGGCAAGGCGCACGAGGCAGCAAACGAGCTGCGCGCACGGATCGACATCGTCTCGGATCAGCTCGCAGCGGTGCAGCTCGGCTACTACATCGATCCGGAGATCGTCAGCGATCACCCGCGGCGCAGGCCGGGCATCTTCACGTACCGGATCGAGGACATCGCGTTCGTGCGGAGCAACCAGGATCGCGTGCGCGTCCTGACCGTGCGGCAGCTCGATTCGCAGGACGCCGGAGCGCCCGTGCTCGGCCTGACGACCGAGGAGCTCGCGGATCCGGTGGTGCTGCTCGACGCGGTCGAGGCGAAGGTCGAACACCAGATCGTCCCGATCCTCGCGGGGCGGTGGTTCCCGGTCGCCGATGACGCCTGGTCGCGGAGCCCGCGCGGCCGCGCGGTCGCCGAGGCGACAGGTAACGCGATTCGCCGCGAGCTGATGGCGGCGCTCTATGACGACGTGCAGTCCGCGGAGCTCGCCGCCGCGACGTGCAAGCAGCTGCTGGTCAACTCGGTGCGCCGCCACGAGGCGCAGCACCGGCTCGATCAGGAGCGCGGGCTCGCGTATCCGGTGGCACTCGCGAAGAAGATCGGCGAGAAGAAGACCGCGCCGTTCGCGATCCGGGCGCGGTTCGAGCTGTCGGCGTACCTCAGCCAGATCGCGAGCGACACGTGGACGCCGCAGCTCACGCTCGCGAACCTCGCGCGGCACGGCTTCCGCCGCGGTCAACGCGCCGAGGAGGCGTTCGTCGCCGTGATGGTGATCGAGGGCATGGCGCGCCGGCTCGGCATCCTGTCGCTCGGCCCGGTGATCAAGCGCGGCGACATCGATCGCGATCAGCTCGCGGGGCTGTTGATCCAGCTCACCACGCGGACCACGGTCGAGCTCCGCTCCGCGGCAGCGGGGCTGTGGAGCGAGCTGTATGGCGAGCCGCTCGTCCGCCTGTACGATTAGAGGTCGGCAGGAGCTTCGGTCGTGACGATCGGCAGCTCGATCGTGCCGCCGAACGTGAGGCCACCGTCGGTGGACGTCTCGATCTGGCGGCCGCGGACGACAACGACCTCGTTCGCATCGACTGCCGCCGCATTGAACGGCGACAGGTGGTTCACGGGCTCGCCGACGCCATTGGCGCTGAGGGGCGCGAGACGACCGCCGCTCTCGAGGAGGCCGGCTGGCGTCAAGACCGCCGTGTTCGCGAAGCCGTAACGTACGACGGGGGGCGCGGAGAGGTTCGCGAGATCGAGGCGAGCGAATGCCGTGGTGCTGTTCGCCCAGCCACCGACGAGCAGGCTGTCACCGGCGGCGATCAGCTGCGTGACACCGTCGAAGCCCGGGACCTGGTACGTACGCCACGCGCCACCGTCGGTCGATAGGCGAAGGATGCCGTCGGCGCCAGTGCCCATCGCAATCGTGCCGTTGACGTGCGCGACGCTGGCTTGCCAGTAGAACGTCTCGCCGCCGAGCGGGCGGTCGACGAACGTGGTGCCGTCGGTCGAGATCAGGACACCGGCGGAATGGGCAACGACGATCGCGTCGTCCGAGACCGCGAGGTCCTCGGCGGAGCGGTCGCTGTGCGCGAGCTCCGTCCAGGTCTGGCCGTCGGGAGACGACACGATGGCGAAGCCACCCTCGTTGCTGTGAGCGATCGCGTAGAACACGCCGCTGCGGGACGTGATGTGCGTGAGCGGACGCGCGTCCGGGGGAACGACGCGCTCGAACGAGGCGCCGCGATCACCTGATACGAACAGGACCGACGGCCCGAACGAGCCGCCGCCACCACCGCAGCCAAACCCGGTGGTCTCCGTCTCCTGGGTGGCCGCGACCACGACGCGGTCGGCGCTCGTCGACACCGCGATCGGGGTGTCCTCGGTGGTCTGCATCGGCTCGGTGCAAGCAGCGGCGGCGGGGACGAGGAAGGAGAGCAGCAGGGTTCGGCGCATGGTTCAAGGCGCTACTTGCACTGCGGGTGCCATGCCGGATGGCATGTGGTCTCGCGGGGTTCGGCCCCGAGCGCGGCAGATTTCCGAGGGCGGATGCGACTACGACTGCTGGTAGACGAAGACAACCGCGCTGCAGACCTCGCTCGCCTTGCCGTCGATCAGGAACGGCTTGTACGCCCAACCCGACAGCGCGGCCTCGAGCTTGCGGTCGTACCCAACGAGGCCCGTGCGCTCGAGCGGTTTGACCTTGCCAACCTTGCCGCTGGCATCGACACAGAACGTGAACGCACCGACGACCGAGCCGCCGCCAGCGTTCTCGAGCTCGACCCTGTCGGCGGTGTCCGGCGGGACCAGGTCATTGCCCTCGGTTCGCGTGAGCGAGTTGCTCGGAATGCGGATGACGTTGTCGAGCGGGTAGGGCACGGGCACGACCTCGGCGGTGACGGTGGCATCTGCCGGATGGATCATACGCAGCTGGGTACACACGCTGCGCGCCTGATCGCCGAGCAGGAACGGTTTGAACTTCCAGCTCTTCACGATCGCGGCGAACGCCTCGTGGACTCGTGGGGAGGACGCCTCTTTCGGATGCACCGCACTCACCGCGCCGGTCTCGTCGACGCACAGCTCGAGCCACGCGTACGCGAAGTCTGCGCCCGCGGCCCGGGTGCCAGCATCGATCGGCGCGGCGACCTCGGGAGCCAGCGTCGCGCCCGGATCCCCTTCGATCCGGTTGATCTCGAGCGCACCCTGGGTCACGGTCGGCGCACCTCGCCGGCTCGAGTAGCCGATCCGCTGGACGACGGGCTTGCCGGTCATCCGGAACTGCACCTCGATCTCGATGCCGGGGTCGTACTGAAAGACCGAGACACCGTAGAGCACGTGCTTTCGGTTCGCACGGAACAACGGGAGATCGGTCAGGCACTTCGCGAACGCCGGCAGCTTGTCGGCGCCGAGCTGTGCTGCTGCCGGGAACTGCGTGGCGCAGTCCGCGTCGGGGAACAGGAGACCGCGATAGTCGAGCGGGGCGCGAAGGAGGCCCTGCACGGTGGTCGCGTTCTTGTTCCCGACAGCCTGGATCAACGCGTCTTCGGCGATCACCTGCGCGTCGTCACTGCCCCTGTTGAGCCCGCGCGATCCCGTGCCCGAACATGCGGCGACCGCGACCGCGACCGCGAGGACACCCCATGCAGATCGATTCACGCCCGGACGGTATCAGAATCGCCGCGGCGACGCGGCCCGGGCGTCACGGAGCCTGGCAGTACGGCTCCTGCGGGACCTCGGAGCAGGAGCAGGGGTCGTTGCGCACGCGGTGCGCGGGCAGATCTACGACGCGAGCACGGCACATCACAACTCTTCGCGATCACGGCCCCAGCGAGGGTAGTGCGGACCTCAGGCGCCGTGGCAGCGCTTGTACTTCTGCCCGCTACCGCAGGGACATGGGTCGTTGCGCCCCGGCGCGGCCGCGCGACGCACGCCGGGAATCCCGTCGACGTAGTACCAGCGACCGTCGGTGCGCATGAAGCGCGAGCGCTCGTGCTGGGCGAACGCCGAGCCACGGGTCGCGCCGCGCGCGATGAACTCGACGGTGCCGCTGTCGTCGGTCGGGCCGCCGCGCTCGGTCGCAACGATCTCGAGTCCGGCCCACAGCGTGTCGCGCGACCACGCGGTGATCGCAGCGCGATCGAGGGCGTCGCGCGTCGAGGCGTGGTGGGTCTCGACGAGGTAATCGATCCGGCCGCGGACGTAGGCGGAGTAGCGCGAGCGCATCAGCGCGACGGCCGTCGGTGCAGGCGTGCCTGCGTGGAACGGACCGCAGCACGCGGACACGCTCGTGCCCGATCCGCAGGGACAGACCTCGCTCACATCCACGAGCCGATGATAGCGCTGGGCTATGGTCCGCGGATGACGCAGCGCTGGTTCGGAACAGGCGAGGTCGTGGTTCCCGTGGTGACCGTCGGTGCGTTCGCGGACCTGCACCTGACGCGAGCGATGGGTATCGACCGTGCGGGCAACCTGTGGTTCGCCACCAATGCAGATCTGTTCCGGTTCGACGGAACCGCCCTCGCACGGTTCGGGTTCGTGGAACCATTCGCGGTCACCGCGATCGCTGCCGGCCCGGAGGGCGTGGTTCACCTCGCGACCCACGAGGGGCTGCTCGTGTTCGCGAGCGGCGTGTTCACGATCCACCGTACGAACGGCGACCATCACCCGACTTCCGTCGCGACGACGCCCGGCGGCATGACGTACCTCCTCACCCAGGACCACGGCGCGAAGCTTCATCATGCGGTCGTGTTCGATGGCCACGCGTTTCGCGAGCTCGCGCTCGGCTCCGAGCTGCCGCCCGAGCTGAAGCTGACATGCCTCGCCATCGATCACGTCGGCGAGCTCGTGATCGGCGCGGCCGGTGCGTTCGCGCTCCGCGACGAGGGGACCTGGAAGGTGTTTCGCGGCCTCGCTCCGTCATCGTCGTTCGCACCGACGGTGGACGCGATCGCGGCGCAGCTCGGCGTGGTGTGGTTCGGGACGCCCGAGGGCGTCTACGAATATCGCGGAAGGACGTTCGTGCTGCACCGGACCGAGCGGCCCGTCACCTGTCTGTGTGTCGACGACGACGAGGTGTGGATCGGGATGCGCGCAGGTGGGCTCGCGCGCCTGCGCGCCGGAGAGGGCGCGCTGTTCCAGCCCGGCGGCACGCTGCTCGCGGGCGAGGACGTCACCGATCTCGTTCGCGGCGCAGACGGTCGGATCTGGGTGCTTTCCGGTGGGGACGTCGCCTTCATCCGTGAAGGGGAGATCGAGCGACTCCCAGGCTGAACCAGCCAAGAGGGCCCGCGCAGGAGTAGGATCGAGCCGTGGCAGGGAAACGGCTTTCGCCGAGTGACTCGATGTTCCTGTACGGCGAGTCGCGCGAGACGATGATGCACGTCGCGGGAATGTTGCCGTTCACGCCCGCGCCCGGGGCCAAGCCCGATCATCTCCGCGACCTGATGGACGAGATTCGCGAGTCGCCGATCCACGCACCGTGGAACCTCGCGCTCAAGAATCCTGACTCGCTGCGCAGCCCGCTGCAGTCGTGGGTCGAGGTCGACGAGGTCGATCGCGAGTATCACGTGCGGCGCTCCGCACTGCCGTCGCCCGGCGACGAGCGCGAGCTCGGCATCCTGGTATCCCGGCTCCACGGCTATCCCCTCGACTTCCACCGTCCGCCGTGGGAGGTCCACCTGATCGAGGGCCTCGAGGGGGGCCGGTTCGCGCTCTACGTCAAGGTTCACCACGCGCTCGTCGATGGCTTCACCGCGATGCGCGTCCTGTCGAACTCGCTGTCGACGGATCCAGAGGATCGCGAACGTCCGCTGTTCTTCTCGATCCCCCGCCCGGCCAAGGAGCCACGCACCGAGGAGCCGCAGGGTGCGATGTACCCCGAGCTCATGGCCGCGGTGCGCGAGCAGTTCGGCACGGCCAAGACCGTCGCGCGCGCGCTGTTCAACGTCGGCAAGAAGGAGACCGAGCTGATCACGCCGCGCCAGGCGCCGAAGTGCGTCCTCAACGCAAAGATCAGCCGCAGTCGTCGGTTCGCGACGCAGCGCCACGAGACCGCACGGATCAAGGCGGTCGCCAAGGCCGTCAACGGCACTGTCAACGACGTCATCCTCGCGCTGACGTCGGCGAGCCTCCGTCGCTACCTCGGAGAGCTCGAGGCGCTGCCGAGCGCGCCGCTGATCGCGATGCTCCCCGTCAGCGTGCGTCCGAAGGGCGACGAGGGTGGTGGTAATGCCCTCGGGGCGATCCTCGCGTCCCTCGCGACGGACATCGCCGATCCGGCGGAGCGCATCGCCGAGATCGTGAGCTCGACGACGACCGCCAAGCAGCAGCTGCAGGGCATGTCGAAGGCAGCGATCATCCAGTACAGCGCTCTCCTCGTCGCCCCGTCGATGTTCCAGATGATTCCCGGCGTTGCGGGGAAGCTGCGGCCGACCTTCAACGTCGTGATCTCGAATGTCCCGGGCCCCGAGGAGCCGCGCTACTTCCGCGGCGCACGCCTCGAGGCGTCGTATCCGATGTCGATTCCCGTCCACGGCCAGGCGCTCAACATCACGTGCAACAGCTACGCGGGCAGCGTGTGCTTCGGGTTCACGGGCTGCCGCGACACGGTCCCGCACCTCCAGCGCCTCGCGGTGTACTGCGGTGAAGCGTTGCCCGAGCTCGAGCGCGCCGTCCTCTGACGCAACAGTGTGTTCGGCCGTGCGGCGCCTTGCGGCGTCTCATTCGCTGGCTACGATGCCGTCATGGCCGACGACATCGAGCGGATCATCGAAGCGCGGCCACGTGATCTCGGCGGGTTCACCGTGGGCCGCGTGCTGCCCGCGCCGGCGAAGCGTGCGGTCGGCCCGTTCGTGTTCCTCGATCACATGGGCCCCGCGGACGCGAGCGCGGACTTCGCCGTGCGCCCGCACCCGCACATCAACCTCGCGACGGTCACGTACCTGTTCGATGGCGGCATCATGCACCGCGACAGCGTCGGCTCCGAGCAGCTGATCGCGCCGGGCGCGATCAACTGGATGACCGCCGGCCGTGGTATCGCGCACTCCGAGCGTGCGCCGAGCGTGAAGGTCGCCGACCGCATGCACGGCCTGCAGCTCTGGGTCGGTCTGCCGACAGCCCACGAGGACACCGCGCCGACCTTCGAGCACACGCCGGCCGCCGCGATCCCGCAGGTCGAGGATGCCGGTGCGCTGATCCGGATCCTCGCGGGCTCTGCGTTCGGCGCGAACTCACCGGTGAAGACCCTCTCGCCGCTGTTCTACGTCGAGGTTCGACTCGCGGCCGGCGCGCGCGTACCCGTTCCTGCGGAGCATGTCGATCGCGCGGTCTATGTTGTCGAAGGCTCCGTGTCGATCGGCGACACGAAGCTCGACGCGCGCCGCATGGCCGTGCTCACGCGCGGCAGCACGCCGGTGATCGCGGCCGAGTCCGACGCACGCATCGTGATGCTCGGTGGCGAGCCACTCGATGGTCCGCGCTACATCTGGTGGAACTTCGTCTCGAGCTCGAAGGACCAGATCATCGAGGCGGCACACGCCTGGCGCGAGCGCCGGTTCCCCGTCATCCCGTCCGATGACCGCGAGCTCATTCCCGCGCCCGACGACGATCCCCGGTTCGCACAGGAGCATCCATGAGCCACGTCAATCCGACCGACGACGCACTGCGCACGCTGCTGACCACCGCCACCACGATCGCGATGGTCGGCGCGTCGGCCAATCCCGAGAAGCCGTCGCACGGCATCATGAAGCGGATGCTCGCCGCCGGCTATCGCGTCATCCCGGTCAACCCCAAGGAGACGGAGGTCCTCGGCGAGAAGGCCTATGCCTCGCTCGCGGACATTCCGGTGCCGGTCGACATCGTCGACGTGTTCCGCCGCTCCGAGGACACGCCGGGCATCGCGGACGAGGCCGTCGCGATCGGCGCGAAGACCCTGTGGCTCCAGCTCGGCGTCACCAGCGAGGACGCCGCAACCCGCGCCACGGCCGGCGGCCTGACCGTGATCATGGACACCTGCATAGGGGCGACCCACATGGCGCTCGGCATCCCGACAAAGACGAAATAGGCGTCCGACAAATGGGGTCAGGCCACCATTCGTGGGCTGACCCGAAATGGTGGGCTGACCCCTTTCAGGTGTCGCCGAGGACGAGGGTGCGGAGGGCGACGCGGGCGGCCTGCTCGCGGCGATGGCCGACGACGGAGGCGCAGAGCTCGTCATACAGGCGGACGTGATCGCCGGTGCGCTTGCGCGCCTCGAGGCGGACGCCGTCGATCTCGGGGACGAGGACGCGAAGCAGGATCTCGAGGCACCCGGCGACCAGGTCCTCGTCGCGCGTCAGGGGCAGGGCAGCCGCGAGCGCGTTGATGGCGCGCTTGGCGTCGCGCGGCGTCTCGATCAGGTCGAGCCCGACGCCGCCCTCGGGATCGAAGAGAGGAAGGAGGAGGTCGAGGTCGCGGTGGGTGCGCGAGGCGCTGCGTGCGAGGCCGCCAGCGATCACGCGGGCGAGGAGCAGGCGATCGGGTGCGGGAAGCGCGAGCTCGACCTGGACGAGGCGTTCGAACGCGTCGGGATCCTGGCCAAACGCGTCCGCGTGGCGGAGGGCCATCATCCGGCGATCGACCGCGATCACGATCGCGACGTACGGGATCGCGGCGTACATGCGCAGCGCGGCGAGAGCGCCGCCGAGCTCCGCGGGCGGGAGGCGGTCGAGGTGATCGATCACGATCACGAGGCGCTTGTTCGCCTGCTCGAGGTTCAGTGCGATCTCCTTGCGGAGCGAATCGGC
>JANOPP010000053.1:0-9605 GCA_031421915.1 Myxococcales bacterium
ACGCTCGCCATGATCAGCGGCGCGAGCTTGGCGGTTCCCGGCGCGTGGATGATCGCATCCCAGTTGAACGCGAGCGGCTCGAGCGAGACCGGCGTCGCGAACGCGGCGAGCAGCAGCGCACCCCAGATGAACATCATCATCCGCAGGCTGTCCTTCCACGGCTCGATCGGACGACCCGCGCGCGCAGCGGTCTGCGAGGCGAGGTACGGCGGAGCGGCGGACGGGATCGGCGCGACCGGTGCGACCGGCTGCACAGGAGCTCCAGCCGGCTGCTGATAGGCGGGCGGCGTCTGATACGGCGTTGGCGGTTGATAGGCTGGCTTGGGGGCGCTCGGTCCGGGACCCATCGGTGCGGGTCCTGGGCCACTACCGGGTGGCACGAACATCGTCGCGGCATTCGCGGCGCTCGCCGGTGCGAGGGCGGGTGAGGCGGGCTGCGCCATCGGCGGTGGCGACGACGGGTTCGCGCGGGGCGCGCTGTACGGAGCCACGGCCGGGATGTTCGCCGGTGGCGCCGACGGAGCCGCGTTGCGAGCTGCGGCTTGCGCGCGCAGAGCATCGAGCTCGGCGTTGCCCTGGTACCCCATCACGGTCTTCGCCATTCCCGGCGTCGAGGCGGGTGCAGGAGGCTGCTTCGCGCCACAGAACACGCAGTGATGTGCGGCGTCGGGCAGGTCCTTGGTGCAGCTAGCGCATTTCTTCACGATCCCTCGGCGTCGCGAGCGTGGCTCCGACGAGGGGATCATAGGCCCGCAGGCAAGCGCGCTGCAAACCGTGCCCCGGCCGATCGTGCGCTCCGCGATCGATGTACCGTACGGCCATGGTCTCGCTGGGTGACGTGCGACAGAGCGCCTCGGCCCTGTTCGCGCAAGGGCAACACCTCGCCGCGCTGCGGCTGTATGACGCGATCGTCGCAACCGCACCGCTCGACTTCGACGCGCGGATCCGAGTCGCCGACTGCGCGCTTGCCCTCGGGCACCCCGGTGCAGCGCAGGTCTATCGCGCCGCCGCCTGGTACTGCCTGAAGTCCGGGCACCCGCTCGCGGCGCTCGTCTGTGCGCGCGTCCTCGAGGCACACGGCGCCGATTCCAGCGACCTGACGGCAGCGCTCGTCGTCAACTATGGCTCGGAGTCCGAGCGCCTCGGCAAGGTCGCCGCGCGGGTCGCTCTGCCGGCCGAATCGATCCCAGTTCCGGTCCCCGACGTCCGCCTCGCGGCGCCGCCCGATGCGATCCCGCAGGCGCTCTACCGCGCCGAGCACGCGACCGATTCGTTCACGGACTTCCCCGAGGCGCTGCATCCAATCCCGCTGCTCTCGGCGATGTCCGAGGCCGCGTTCCGCCGCGTCCTGACGACCCTCGTCCTGCGCCGTCTCCCCGTCGGCTCGCTCGTGATCCGCGAGGGTGAGCCCGGGAACTCGTTCTTCTTCGTCGCGGCCGGTCAGCTCCGCGTCTACGCGACCGATGGCCTCGGCCGGCAGACCGAGCTCGCGCAGCTCGGCGAGGGTGCGGTGTTCGGTGAGATGGCGTTGCTCTCCGCACAGCCGCGCTCGGCGACCGTCGGCTGCGTCGCCGAGGTCGATCTCCTCGAGGTCGGCCGCCAGTCGCTGGCGACGCTCGCCGACGAGCTCGGCCAGGTCGCCGAAGCCCTCCACGCGTTCACCCGCGATCGCCTGCTCGCGAACCTCATGGCAACGAGCCCGCTGTTCAAGCCGTTCAACCGGATGCAGCAGCGCGATCTGCTGCGTCGGTTCACGAGTCACGACGTCGCCCCCGGCACCGTCGTGATCAACGAGGGCGAGGAGGGCCGCGGTCTGTTCGTCGTGCTCTCCGGCGAGCTCGACGTCACGCGCCGCGCGTCGGACGGCACGACGGTTCCCCTCGGGGGTCTGCGCACCGGCGACGTGTTCGGCGAGATGGCGCTGTTGAGAAATATGCGGACGACCGCGACGGTCGTCGCAACGCGCGCGGCCACAGTGTTGTTCCTCGGGCGCGAGTACGTGGCCCGGATCGTCGAGGCGATGCCAGAAATCAGGAGCTATCTCGAAGCGTTGGCTGAAGATCGCGAGATCGACAACCAGCTCGTCCTCGGCGAGGACGACACGCCTGCGGACGAGCGCATCCTCATCTGAGGACCTATACTCATCCTCATGGATGAGACCGAATCCAAGCGCGGTGGCGTAGGGAAGCTGCTCTGGCTGCTCGTCATCATTGCGATCGTGGTGCTGTGGTGGTTCTACCGCCCGGATCAAGACGCCGAGGTGACCGCCGCCCAGGAGCAATCCGATCGGCTGCTCGGCGGAGATCCCGATGACATCCTCGTCGATCTCGTCGACGACGCATCGGCCGCTCAGGTCGCCGCGATCGAGCGCGACCTCGGCATCGATCTCGTCCTGGTGAGCTCCGAGTCCGCCGACGAACAGTTCTATCGCGCGCACGTCGATCCCGCTCGCCGCGACAGCGTGCTCGCCGCGCTCGCGAAGCGCTCGGGTGTCGAGATCGCCGAGCCCGACTCGCTGATGTCGATCCCCGCTGGCGAGGAGTCGCTGGTCTCCGAGGTCGGTCCGACCGAGCCCGGTTTCCCCAACGACCCGCTCTACCCGAAGCAGTGGCACATGCGCCAGATCGGGATGCCCGAGGCGTGGAAGATGGCCGACGGTAACGGCGTCATCGTCGCGGTCCTCGACACCGGCGTCGCCTACGAGGACTACGGCACGTTCACGCAGCTCCCCGATCTGAAGGGCATCACGTTCGTGAAGCCGTTCGACTTCGTCGCGAACACCAAGCACGCGAACGACGACCACGGTCACGGCTCGCACGTCACGGGCTCGATCGCGCAGGTCACGCACAACGGCATTGGCGTCGCTGGTGTCGCGCGCAACGTTCGCATCATGCCGCTCAAGGTCCTCTCGGCCGGTGGCTCGGGCTCGGTTGCCGGCATCGCCGACGCGATCCGCTACGCGGCCGACAACGGCGCGAAGGTCATCAACATGAGCCTCGGCGGCGCGTTCCCGTCGGCGGTCCTCAAGAAGGCCGTGAAGTACGCGTTCGACAAGGGCGTCACCGTCGTCTGCGCTGCCGGCAACGAGAGCCGCAGCAAGGTCGGCTATCCGGCCGCGTACCCCGGCGCGATCGCCGTCAGCGCGACGCAGGAGAACGAGGCCATCACGTTCTACTCGAACTACGGCAAGGACATCGACATCGCCGCACCGGGCGGCAACACGCAGGACAAGAACGGCGGTCGCGGTAACCCCGATGGCGGCGTCCTCCAGGCGACGATCGTGATCGGCGACCCGACCAAGAACGGCTACTTCGCGTTCATGGGCACCTCGATGGCGTCCCCCCACGCCGCTGGCGTTGCGGCGCTCGTCGTCGGCGAGGGCGTCACGGATCCCGCCGCCGTCGAGAAGATCCTCCAGGACACGGCCCGCAAGCCGCAGAGCCAGAAGTACACGCGCGACAAGTACGGCGCGGGCATCATCGATGCGCCCGCCGCGGTCAAGGCAGCGAGGAGCAAGGGCGGCACGGGTCGCTTCCTGCTCGGCCTCCTGATGGCCGGCGCGGTCGCGGCCTCCGCGCGCAAGAAGGGCCTCGGCGTGAAGCTCGGACCGAGCTACCTCGTCGGCGTGCTGTTCGGCGCAACGGGCCTGTTCTTCCTGCCGTGGATCGCACCGTCGCTGTCGAGCGTCCCTGTGATCGAGACACTGACCACGGGCCTCCCGCTGTGGGCCGGCAGCCCGAACCTCGCGCTGTTCAGCGCGCTGATCCCGCTCGCACTCCTCGCGATCGGCTACAGCGTGCCACGCGCTCGCGCCCCTCTCGCGGGTCTCGCGGTCGGCGTGGCCGCGCACCTCGCATTCTTCGCGGTGGTGCCGATGATGACGATGGCCGTCCCGTCGGCGTTCGGGTTCGCGACCGTGTGGCTGCTGCTCAACGCGGCGGTCTGCCTCGGCCTCGCGCGCCTCGCGCTGCGCCGGTAGCTCTTGCGTTGCTGCTGAGGGCTTTCTCCACACTGTGGAGAGAGTGGAACCTGGACGTTCCGGCGCCAATCTGCGGTTGGAGACCCGCTGGAATGTGCAGGTTCCACCGCGTGCTTGGCATCGAGGGCAACCCGCTGGCGCCGGACGTGCACACACGAATCGTCATGAAGACCATGATGTCGGTGCTGTTGTTCGACCTGGCTCTCATGGCTTGCCACACCGAGCCTGCGGCTGAGATGCCCGATGCTCCTGCTCCGCTCGATGGTGCCGCGGCCCAGTGCGGGAACGGCCTCGTCGATCCCGGCGAGATCTGCGATCCCGGCATCGTCGCGACATGTGCCGATCTGGGAGCGCTCTGGAGTACGGGCACGGCGAGCTGCCGGAGCGATTGCATGCGCTGGGACGTCGCGAGCTGCGCCCGGGTAGATCCGGATCGCTGGGAGACCGTGGAGCCTGCGACTCGCGATCCGCAGTGGCCCACTGCTCGGTGCAACGATGGATCGCCGTTCGATTTCGACGTTCGGCTCGCGGCACAACCGACACAGACCTGGGTGATCTATCTCGGTGGTGGCGCCTTCTGCGACGACCTCGCGCACCCGTGTAGCGAGCGCGAAGCGAGGCTCAAGTCGTCCAGTCCCCAGGTCGACCGCGAGCTCACGAGCGGGCAGGTCGGCGGCATTCTCTCCCGCAACACGACCGTGAACCCCACGTTCGCCCTCGCGAACCACGTGAGCGCGACCTACTGCTCGAGCGACCTGTGGGCCGGCGCGACGACCGACCGTCGACCGACCGGCGGTGACCCGGTGAACGGTTGGTACTTCAGCGGCCACACCAACGTCGTCGCGATGCTCGCTGTCCTCAAGCAGCGCTACGGTCTCGACGACTCCGATGCCGCGACCCAGGTGCTGTTCTCGGGGTCCTCGGCGGGTGGGTTCGGCGTGCACTTCAATGCAGCAATCGCCGAGACAGCGCTTCCCGGCACGGCAGCGCGCGCGCACCTTCGGTTGTTCGTCGACGCTGGGTGGATGGCAGACTTCGTCGATCCAGATCCGGCGCTGCCCACCTACTTCATCGGCGACGCAACGGTCCCCGACGCCGAGGTGTGGCGGCGCGCCCGCACCTTCTGGGGTGCGACGTTCGACCCGGCGTGTGAAGCCGCGGTCGCCGACCCGTCGCGATGTCTGCTCGGAGCCGTCTGGTACCCGTACGTGGCGGCGCGGATGCCCACGTTGATCCAGCAGTCCTCGATCGACGCGACCTTCGCCTCCAATCACGGCATCGAAACCACCACTCCAAATCCGCCGCGGAACGCATGGCAGCTGTCGGTCGAGACATCCTTGGTCGGGGTGAGCTGGCTGTTCTCTGGCGATACCCCGTATCACACGCTCGCGACGCTCCCGAACGGCCTTGCGACAGGCCCGGCTGGTTCGCGTCTGCGAGACGTGCTCGGCCGGTTCTGGTCCGACGGAGCGCCGGAGCGCATCGAGTTCTGACTAGCCGGGGTCTTCGGGTACGGAGTTGTCGGGGACTCCCCACAAGATCCTGGCGGTACGGGCCGGCCTGCGGGCCGCGGCGGCCATAACAGGAGAGGCATGGAGGTTGCTGTAGGTCCGGGCATGCCCAAGCCGCTCGCGATCGCGCTCACTTCCTTGGCGTTGTTTGTCACAGCCTGCGCTACCGACGTCGATGTCGACATCGATGTCGACGAGGATCCCGAGCCGAATCCCGAGGTCGAGGATGGAGAGCTGATCGACGAGCCCGGTCAGGCCTCTCTCGGACCCGAGGTCCCGGAATCGATCGCTGCTGCGTGCGCGGTGACGGTGTCCAAGGCGAGCGAATTGATGATCACGAACGTGGCTGTCGTCGAGGATCCGCTCCGCACGCAGTGGACGGGATCCCTCACGTCAGCGAATGACGGCGCCTGGCACTTCGGGCGCCTGATGACCGAGATGGCAGGAGCCAACGATCCGGCCGTCTTCGTCCGCACGTGGCTCTCCCAGTGGGCGGCCGCCCGCACGGTCAATGGGCAGACCGTGCCTGCGCGCGCGCAGATCGCGGCGGTGGTGCGGGCGTGGCCCAAGACCGCGGCCGGCACCCTCGATCTTCGCAACGCCCCGATGCGGTTGCTCGCGATCGTCAACCGGTTTGACCTGCGCTCTCCGGGCAACGCTGGCGAGGGCAGGTTCGTGTTCGGTGTGCTCGACGCGAATGGCAATCCAATGCAGTTCACGATCATCCTCGAGTACAAGCTGCCCGCCGCGGATGCGGCCGCCGTCACGCAGTGGGCAAATGACTGGCATTCCCTGGGCGCCCTCCCGCTGGGCTCGGCGACGTATCGGTCCAAGCTCGCCGCGATCACGCGCAAGTTCACAAGACGCGGCGCGTTCACCGGGCGTCCGAATGACAGCGCGATCTCGCAGGTCCGGACCAACGAGATCGCGCTCGCGTTCCCCTGGGAGCTGCGAGAGTTCCGCCTGACCACCACGGGCCAGCTGCGGATGGCCGCGCCCGCCCTGACGCCCGCCAACAACCTCGACAACAGCGCGACCCTCGCGGCCTTCATGACGGCCAACGCGACGGCGATCAAGGCTCAGACACACACGGTGCCGCTCTCATTCCAAGGCATGCCATTTCAGGCGGCGAGCGTGACCAACAACATCGACTTCTGGAACGCGCCAGGCATCACCGACTCGACCTTGCGCCAGCGGTTCTCGATCAACACGTGCAACGGCTGCCACGGAGCCGAGTCGTCGACCTCCTTTCTGCACGTGTTCCCGCGGAACCCAGGTCAGGAAGCGCGGCTGTCGGGCTTTCTGAGCGGTGTTGACGTCGTCGATCCCGTGACCGGCTCGACGACGCGTCGGTTCGCAGATCTGAATCGACGCGCGAACGGCCTCAAGGCGTTCCTCTGCACACCATGACGCGCGGGCCAGGAAGCGGTAGCCTCACGTCGTGGCCCGGCACCGAATCTCGATCTCTCGCGAGCAGTACAAGGTCTCGTGCGCGCACATGACCGTGTTCCCTGACGGCACCAAGGAGCGCCTCCACGGGCACAACTACACGATCGCGATCGCGCTCGAGGTCGACCGGGTCGACCTGCCTGCGATGATGCCGTTCTCGCCGATCAAGGCCGCGCTCGGAGAGCTGTGTGCTGCGTGGAAAGAGCACGTGCTGATCGCGGCGCACAACCCGCACTTCAAGCTGCTGCGCGACGACACCGAGCTCGAGCTCACACTGTGCGGCGAGCGCTACGTGATGCCGCGCGGTGATGCGTTGCTCCTGCCGATCGACAACATCTCTGTCGAGGCACTCGCAGCACACATCGCCGAGCTGCTGCGCGAGCGGCTCGCGACCGAGCTGGCCGGCCCCCACGTCCGAGCGATCGAGATCACCGTCGAAGAATCGCCGGGCCAGGGTGCGAGCTGCACGCTCCCGCTCCGCTGACCGCGGATCGCGTTACGATACGAGCATGGCGGAGGGGAGCGCGCCGGGGAGCACATCGGCGCTCGGGCCAGTCGTCGAGGTCTCCTCGCGGCGCTTCGTCGTCCCGTTTCAGTGTCCGTGCTGCGGTGCCGCTCCGGATGCGGAGCTCGCGATTCCGCTCACGAAGACCAAGAGCCGCGACGTCAGCGCGAGCTCGGCGCAGAAGCTCGAGTTCCCGTACTGCAAGCACTGCCTCGCACACGTGACGAGCTGGCAGGGCGCGGGCCTGATCTCGACGGGGATCACGCTCGCGGGCATCGTCGTGGGCGTCGCGATCGCGCTTCTCGCACACGTGATCGCGGGTCTGTTGATCGTCGTCGCGGCGACGGTGATCGCGTACGCGCTCGTCACGAATCGACGCGCGCAGGCGGTGGCGATGTGCAGTCACGCGTGCCCGGGCGCCGATACCGCCGTCACCTACCTCGGCTGGTCGGGCAACTCGAGCGCGTTCGCGTTCCGCTCGCCGACGTACACGGCGCGGTTCGCCGAGGACAACACGCCGACGCTCGTCAACGCGAGCCCGGCGCTGAAGCGCCTGCTCGAGGGCCATCGCGTCGCGCGCCTCCAGGTCCCGACGCCCGCGTCGACGATGACGGTCCCGCCGCCGAACACGACGAGCGAATGGCTCGCCCGGATCGAGAATGCGCCGACGCGGATCGCGCGCCGTCACGACTTCGAGAACGCGTACGAGATGGTCGCGGAGCCGGCCGAGCGCAAGCAGCTCCTCGCGGCCGCGATGCGCGCCGAGCTCGCGCCCGTGGTGGACCGGCTCGCCCGCCTTCGTGGGGCGGAGCGCGCGAGCGTGGTCGACCAGGCGATGGCCCAGCTCGCGGCGGACAACGTGCCGGCCGAGCTGCAGAAGGCCATGCTCGCCGAGCTCGAAGCGCTCGGCCGTCAGGTATGACTCGGCCATGAATACTCGGTGCGCCCTGCTCGCTCTCGTCCTGCTCTCCGCGTGCAAGGACTCCGCGAAGGACCGCTCCGCGCGGGCCGCTGCCGCCGTCGACTTCTGGCCCGAGGCACCGGCCGCGACGAGCAAGACCGGAACGCGAACGCTTCGCTACATCCCGGACAACGTGAAGGGCTACGTGCTGATCGCGACGGGTGGGACGCCGAAGGGCTCGCAGGCGAAGCTCGATTACACGATGACGATCGACCTCAGCTTCGGACCGAGCGCCATGCCGCGCACGCGCGACGTGAAGATCAAGAAGCTCGAGCTGACGATGGCGGGCTCGGGCCAGGACCTGGAGATGAGGCTCGACGCGCAGGAGATGTACGTCAAGGAGGGGACCCAGGAGCCTGTCCGCATGAAGCGCGACGATGGCGGTCCGCTCGACATCGCCGGCATGACCGACAAGCCGTTCACACGGGCCGTGTTCACCGACGAGAACCGGATGGAGCTGGCGTCGATCGAGGATCACCCGTTCAACACGCTCGGCGGCACCGGCGACATGCTCGACAACGCGCTCATCTTGTTCCCCGACCTCCCGAAGGAGCCGATCGCTCCGGGACACACGTGGTCGGTCACGCGCAACACGCCCGTCGGCTCGACCTCCGCGCGCGTCGACATCGCGTACCAGTTCACCTACGTCGGCGACGGCGCGTGTCCGTCGGGCGCCCCTTCGTGCGCGCACTTGACCTTCACGGCGGCCTCGAAGCAGATGGACATCGAGTCCGAGGGCATCCGCGTGAAGGGCTCGTACGGCTTCGCCGGCAAGGTATTCTTCGACACCGCGCTCGGCACCCTCGACGAGTCGCGCGTGCGGATGGAGCTCGACGTCCAGGCGGCAGGCGTTGCCCTGGTGATCTCGGGAACGTTCAGCCTCCTCCCGACGCCGGGCTAAGTCGGCCGCCCACTAACATCGTTGGTACGAAAACGGCGAGAGGGCCACCTGCGAGGTCTCTCTCGGCGAATCGGTAATTACACCGTAGTTACCAAAACGCTGCGAGGAGTGGCCAAAGGTGTGGCCTGGCCCCGATTCCGTGGACTCCAACGAGGAGCATCCATGGGAACGAGACGAAAGCAGTACACGCGGGAGTTCGTGGCCCGAGCCGTCAGGCTCTGCGACGAATCCCCCAACATCGTTCGTACCGAAACGGCGAGAGCGGGCCTTTCCTTGGGGGCCAGGCTCGTGGCGCGATC
>JANOPP010000054.1:0-6178 GCA_031421915.1 Myxococcales bacterium
CAGCGCGCGGAGCTGGTGCAGTGCACGTTGCTCGCGCTCGCCATCGAGCGTCGCGCGAGCCACGAGGATCTCGAAGCCGAGCAGCTCGCCGCGAAATCCAACGTCGCCCGGCGCGATCAGCTCGTGACCCTGCGCGACGAGATCCTCGCAGGCGAACGCTCCGTACTGACAGCGCGTGACCCACAGGCGCGCCAGCAAGCTGACGACGCGACCCCGCCGTGAATCGCCGCGCAGGGCATCGCGACCCGCGGCATCGAGCGCCTCGATCGCCTGCGTCCGGCGGCCGCGCAGCGCGCGCTGCACTGCAGCCTCGACGAGCAGTGATCGCCGCGAGTATGAATCGTGCGAGCGGCGCCGCAGGAGTGACTCGACATTCTCGAGCGCTTCGACGTGAGGCACGAACCGGGTCACGTACGTCGCGATCGAGGTCGCGACCGCGAACTCGTTGTTGGTCAGGCCGAGTCGCTTCGCGATCCCAGCGGCCTGCTCGAGCAAGACGATCCCGCGCTGGAGCTGTCCGATCTGGATCAGCGAGTGGCCTCGCATGTCAGTGCCGAGCATCGCGGCATACGTGAAGTCGGCAGCATGCGCGGCGTGCACGGCGCGTGCTGCGTTACGTGCGGCAGCGACGAACCGGCCTGTGAAGTAGCACTGGCAGGCGATGCCCTGGAACGCGAGGGCACGAACCCATGGGTCCGGATCGTGACGCGTGCGAAAGCCGGCTGTTACGAGCAGGGCGAACGCTCGGTCGAAGTGACCGGCACGTGCATAGCCGAGCCCGAGGAAGAACGCGCCCGCCGCGCGTGTGCGCGAGTCGGGACTCGGGGTCGTCCGCGTCCGCCAGGCGTCGAACACCGCGGCGGCGTCGTCAGTCCGTTCCACGAACGTCAGCGCACCGACAACGAAGGCGACGTCGACGTCGGCGAATCGAGCTCCTCGGTCGAACGTCGCCGCGAGAATCTCGCCGTACTTGCCGATGAAGAACTTCCGCGCAATCTCCGTCTCTCCGACCACGCGGAGACGAGGCGGGGATGACGAACCAAAACGCGCCACGGCCCGAGCATAGCTCCCGCCGCTCTTCGACGGCCAAGCGCTATCAACGCAGGGCACCGTGGACCACGCGGCCAGGGGCCGGGCTTGTAGACCGGAGACTATCGATAGCTGCCGGGGTCGAGGCCGAATCGCTTGATCCAGCGCTGGATCTGCTTGCGGTCCTTGTCGAGGGCGCGCGCGACCGCGGACACGTTGCCCTGATGTTCGCGCAGGGCGGCGACGACCTGATCCCGGACCTTCTGGTCGACCTCGCTGAGGACAACCGGGCGGGGCGCACCCGGGGGGCGGCCGGTCCGCACCGAGTCGGGCAGGTGCTCCGCGCGCACCAGGCCCTCGCCGGAGAGGACCTGTGCCGTCGCGAGCGCCTGCTCGAGCTCGCGGACGTTGAGCGGCCACGGATAGCGGAGCAACAGGCGGGCGGCGTCGATGTCGAAGCCCGGGTGATCCGCGGGGAACAGCCGCTCGTGCAGCGCGCCGATCAACACGCCAAGATCCGTGCGGCGCTCGTTCAGCGTGGGCACGGTGACGCGGAAGCCAGCGAGCCGCGCGAACAGATCATGGCGGAAGCTGCCCTCGGCGACCATGTCGTCGAGATCGCGGTGGGTCGCGGCGACGACGCGTAGATCGATCTCGACCGCGCGCGTCCCGCCGACGGGCATGACCTCGCGCTCCTGGAGCACGCGGAGGAGGGCGGCCTGCGAGCTCGCGGGCAGGTCGCCGATCTCGTCGAGGAACAGGGTCCCGCCATTGGCGGCGCGCACGAGACCCTCGGAGTCGGTCTGCGCGCCCGAGAACGCGCCCTTCTTGTAGCCGAACAGCTCGCTCTCGACGAGGTTATCGGGAAGGGCGCCGCAGTTGACGGGGACGAACGCGCCCTTACGACCGGACTGGCCGTGGATCGCGCGCGCGATCACTTCCTTGCCGCTGCCACTCTCGCCCTCGATCAGCATCGGGATCTCGGACGATGCGATCTGCCGGAGGCGCGTCAGCTCGGTCTGCCACGACGGCATCAGCGTGATCGTACCGGGCGCACTCTCGTGCGGTCCGAGCTCGAGCAGGGGGTGGGCGTCCGCCTCGATCGGCAGGCGCTCGAAGAACAGGAACAGCGTGTGGCCGAGCTCGATCAGCGACCCATCGGTCAGCACCGCGCGCTTGGTGGTGTGGCCATCGACGATCGAGCCGTTCTTGGACTCGGTGTCGGTCAGCACCCAGCGGCCGAAGCTCGGCTCGATCCGGGCGTGGCGCGAGGACATCCACTTGTCCGGCACCCGCACCGTCAGCTCGGTGCCGGCCCGCTCGGCCCGCCGCTCGGCGCCGCGGCCGAGGGCAACGCCGGTCAGCTCGCTGAGCCGGTACCGGACAGAGCCCGCGCGCGGTCGCCCGCACTCGAGGACCAGCACGAGCACCGGCTCGGGCTTCGGCCCCACTCGTCCGCTGTTGCCATCCTCGTGAAAGCTGAGGGTGGTGCCGTGCGCGTCGCCCACGCCGGCATCTTACAACAGCGTCGTCGAATCCTCGAATGTCAGACGGCCCGGTTAGCGTCGAGAAGTGGGCGATCTACTCAACCTGCACGGCAGAAAGCTCCAGGCGCCGCGCTGTGGGCTCCGCCGCGGCACGAGTGCGACCGCCTGGTACGAGCTCGGGCTCTCGCTCGAGGCCTCCGATCCGGCGCGCGCGGCAGAGGCCTACGAGCGCGCACTGGCAGGGCGTCCTGATCTCGCCGATGCACTCAACAACCTCGGCCGGCTGCATCACGAGACCGCCGGCCGCGTGACGGCGGAGCGTGGATCGAACGCAGCGAACGCAAACGAGCTGGCTGCACCACGTGCCGCGCTCACGAGCGAGCACACGGAGCCACGAAGCGGTGCCGCGCACGCGGAGGGCTGCTATCGCCTCGCGATCTGTGCGCAGCCGAACGTCGCGTTGTACTGGTTCAACCTCGGCGTCTCCGTCGAGGATCAAGGACGTGCGAGTGAAGCGATCGCCGCATACGAGCGCGCGATCGAGCTCGAGCCGCGACTCGCGGATGCGCACTTCAACCTCTCGCGCCTGCTCGAAGCGGTCGGTCGTACGAGCAACGACGAGCTCGTGCTGCGCCGCGCGGTCCGCCATCTCGTCCGCTACCGCGACCTCGCGCGGGTCGGCTGAGCGGTCGGCGAGATCGTCGCGATCGGAGCTTCCGCGCGTCGCATCCGTCGCGTCGACACCCGGGTTGGCCACGCCCGCGGTTTCGCCCCGGTCTCGCCCCGGTCGCATCCGTCGCGATCGCGAGATGTCGCATGCGACATGATGGGACGAGCCTGCGGCGTCGCAGGGCCCGATGTCGGGGGCCGAGATCGGCCCTCACGAGAAAGGTTCAGGAGTGCGGACGATTCGTGTGCCCGTCACGCCCTGGAAATGGGGTCCGACCACCATTTCCGATCGATCTAGCAGAGAACAGCCGCAGCGACCCAGATCCCGCCGAGCGCCGGTCTGCCGGCTTCGCCGAACGGGCGGGTGTCGAGCACCGTGCGTCGAGCACCCATGTGTCGACCCGCCAACCGCGTCGGGGTGATGAGGTCGTGAGCCGGATCTCGCCCGCACCGAGCTTGGCAGTCAACGGATCACCCGAACGAGGCAGCCTGCGCGAGATAGGTCGTCCGCATGCCGAACAGCGAGCGCACGGTGTTGGGCGACAGCTCGAGCTGCTCGGCACGCAGGCGCACTTCAGATGCTGCGGGCCACACCTTCGGCCCTCGCCGCTGGATCGTGCCGATCGCGGCGACCAGCCTCGCGATCTGACCGTCGATGGTTGGCGTCTGGATATCGGGCCGACACGCGGCGTGAAGCTCGACCGGAAGCCTCATGGCATCCACGCATGTGCCGCCCAGCGCAGGAGCGGTCTCCTCGATCGCCGCACCGACGACAAAGTCGTCCGACCGCTGCATCCCGTCGAGCATCGCCGTGGCGACGAGGTGAAGCCCGATCGGACGTCCCACGTCGATCAGCAAGCCGGCGAGCAGCGCTCGTTCGCTGTTGGCGCCGCGGACCTCGAGACCGATCCGCCCGGCAGTGAAGGCGTTCGCCATCGCATCATGAAACATCGACTTCCACAGGTGCGGGAACATCGCGATCTCGGCGCGCGAAGGAACCTCGTAGAGCGTTCGGCCTGCGCTGGCAATCACGAGCTCACCGACCTGCCGGATCCCGAGCGCGAGGAGAGCGCCGCGCAACGTCGAGATTGGAACTGCCGGAGCGAACACCGGGGAGTTTGCGATCTTCAGGAGCGCGGTCGCGGTCGCGGCATCGCGCTGGATGGCTCCGACCACCTTGTTGAGATCGACCTGCGGATCTCGAAGCATCGCGATCATCTGGCTGGCGATCAGGGGAAACGTCGATGGGCGACGTTGCATCGCCCCAGTCTGAGTGGAGATCCGCTCGACCAGGGCTGCCCACTCGGCGGGGTGAGCGTCGCGAAGCGGCCCTCCCAGTGCGGTTACGACCTCTCGCAGCGTGCCAATCAGGGTCGGGGCAGCGGCCTGCGGTTCATGAATCGTGACTCGATCAGGAACGGCTGGAACCGGAAGCAGCGAAGGCTGACGACGGAATACGGAGCGTAACCAGGCCAGCATCTCTATCTTGCTCATCGGCCGACTTGCGCGTTGAGATAGCCTGCATCGAGATCACGGCACGCCGACAGGTGGGTGCATGTAGCAACGCTGAACTCGTAGAAGGTCGGAGCTCAGCCGCGGCGACGCCACCACCCGATCTTCAGGTAGTCGGCCTGCGCGAACCCCACCGGATGGTCCGGTTCGGACGGCAGCACGGCCTCGCGCACGAAGCCGCCGCCGAGGGTTTCGGAGACGACCTTGTGGAACTCGCCGGGTTCGACGCGACTTGTGCAGCACGCGGCGACCAGAATTCCGCCTGGCTTCACGTGCGGTCCGGCGGCGCGATACAGCTTCTTGTAGCCCGCGAGCACGGCCGGCACCTGCGCCTTGTTGCTCGTCATCGACGGCGGATCGACGATCACGAGATCGAACATCTCCGTGTCTGCGAGCTGCGGTAGCCACTGGAACACGTCGGCGGTGACGAACGTGTGGTGCGCCGGATCGATCACGTGGTGCGCCGCCGCGAAGGCGAGTGCGCGCTCGGACGAGTCGACCTGCAGGATCCGCGTCGCGCCCGCAAGCTCGGCGACCTTGCCGAGCATCCCGGAGTACGCGAACAGGTTGAGGACGCGCGCACCGGTGAGCGGCGTCGCCTTGATCGTGCGGCGCAGGGCGCGGAGATCGAGGTACGCGCCGGACTTCTGCCCCTCGGCGAGATCGACGAAGAACGGGACGCCCTCCTCGGTGAACGTTCCCACCGCGGGCGGTGTGCCGCGCAGCACGCGCGCCGGTTGCTCGGCGGCCTTGCGGCGGAGCGCCGGGCGCAGCACGACGTTCGGGATCTCGAGCTCGCGGCCCAGCGCAGTCGCGCAGAACCGAGCGAGGGCGTCGGCGCCGCGCGAGTAGCTCTGCGCCACCAGCGTGTCACCGAACCGGTCGACGACGACGGCGGGGATGCCATCACTCTCGCCGTTGACGAGCCGCAAACCGTCGGTCATCGATGCGAGCGTGGGGCTCGGGTCGTGCGCTGGCTCGACGATCTCTCCGCGGGCCAGCTCGCCGAGCTGCTCGCGCGACAGCTCGAGCAGCGGTGCCGCCGAGCGCAGTGATCCGAGGCCGCGCCGCGCGAGCGACGTGACAAGCTTCTTCCTGAGCCACGAGGCGTCTGGCTTCTCGGTTCCCTTGCGAAGCATCCGGATCGCGATCGCACCCTCAGCTTCGTAGATGCCGTAGCCGATCACCTTGTTCGCGCCATCGACGAGCCGGAGCCAGTCTCCGTCGCGGAACACGAGGGCGGCGGAGCTCAGCTGATCACGAAAGATCCACGGGTGATCACGCTCGACGATCGCGAGCGCGTCCTTCTTCAGCTGGTACCTACGCGGTGTCATGGCTCCACTCTCTAGGCGCGGCGAGCGCCAGCCGGCATTCGATCGACGACGACGAGATCCGCTCGACCCGCGGCAATGGCCGCATCGAGATCGGGCAACAGCGCGTCATCGCCATCGACGCAGACTGCGACGTGCAGCTCGTTGCGC
>JANOPP010000055.1:0-13297 GCA_031421915.1 Myxococcales bacterium
GTGATCGGCTCGCACATCGACTGTGATCTCGTGCTCTCTGACGAACGAGTCTCGGGCCGGCACGTGTCGATCCGCGCCGCCGAGGGCCGCTACGTCATCAAGGATCTCGGCTCGCGCAACGGCACCTGGTACGAGGGCTCGCGCGTCACCGAGGTCACGGTGCCCGCGGGAACGACGCTGCTCGTCGCGCGCACGCCGATCCGGATCGAGCCCGAGGCGCAGCCGCTCGACATCCCGCCGAGCCAGGCGCGTCGGTTCGGCGAGCTCGTCGGCGAGAGTCTCGCGATGCGCGAGGTGTTCGCGGTGCTCGAGCGCGTGGCGGGCTCCGACGCGACGGTCGTCGTCGAGGGTGAGACCGGCACCGGAAAGGAGGTCGTCGCTCGCGCGCTCCACGACGCATCGCCGCGCCGCAAGGCATCGTTCATCACGGTCGATTGCGGAGCGCTGCCCGAGAACCTGCTCGAGAGCGAGCTGTTCGGGCACGTGCGCGGTGCGTTCACGGGCGCAGCGCAGGCCCGCACCGGCATGATCGCGCGCGCCGACGGCGGCACGCTGTTTCTCGACGAGCTCGGGCGGATCTCGCCGACCGTGCAGGCGCGCCTGTTGCGCGTCCTCGAGGAGCGCGTCGTCCGTCCGCTCGGGGGCGATGTCCATCGCGAGGTCGATGTCCGCGTCGTCGCGGCGTCGCGCGATGACCTCGACTCCGAGGTCGCTGCCGGGCGATTTCGTCCGGACCTCCTGTACCGCCTCGCGGTCGTGCGCGTCGCCCTGCCCGCGCTGCGCACGCGGCGCGAGGACATTCCGCTCCTCGTGCGTGAGCTCGTGCGTCGCCGCGGCCTCACCGACGAGGATCCGTCGGGTCCCGGCCTCGATCGCCTGCTCGCGCACCGCTGGCCCGGCAACATCCGCGAGCTGCGCAACGTGATCGATCGCGCGATCGCACTCGCGCCCGGAGCGCAGCGGTTTGCCGACCTGACGATCCGCCTCGAGACGGCGCCGGTCGCGGGCGAGGGCCTCGCCGTCCGCAGCGATCTGCCGTACGCCGAGGCCAAGGCCGCCGTGCTCCACGATCTCGAGCGCCGCTACCTCGCCGACATCCTCGCGCGCCACAAGGGCAACCTGTCCGCCGCCTCGCGCGACTCCGGAATCGACCGCAAGCACCTGCGGACCATGGCTCGCAAGCATGGCCTCGTGGACGACTCGGGTGGCGACGAGTAGGGAGAGGGCGGCTCTCAGCACGCCCGCACCACGATCGCCGAGATGTTGTCGCGGCTCCCCGCCTCGAACGCCGCGTCGACCAGCGCCTTGCACGCCGCCTCTGCCGGCAGCGCGAGCATCGCCGCGATCTCCGGTGGATCGAGCACCTCCGAGAGGCCGTCGCTGCACAGCAGATAGACGTCGCCGGTGCGCAACCGGTCGCACTGCACCTCGGGCTCGCCCGTCGGCGTCCCGAGCGCGCGCGTGACGACGTGTCGCCACGCGAAGTCCGCGGCCGGGGGCATCCCCGCCGCTGTCAGCTGCGCGAGCAGGGAGTGATCGACCGTCATCTGGGCGAGCGCACCGTCGCGGAGCCGGTAGACGCGGCTGTCGCCGACGTGCGCGATCACGGCGTGCTCCTGCGTGAAGCGCACCACGACGACGGTGGAGCCCATCTGCTCGAGCACCCCGACGCGCAGCGCCGCGATCCGGTCGTTCGCGAGGCGCGTCGCGACCATCACCTCGTTCTCGGTGATCGAGAGCCGCGGATCGATCTTGTACGGCCACGTGACGTCCGGATCGCCGGCGGTCCGCCGTACGAGGTCGTGGATCGACTCGACGGCGATCGCGCTCGCGATCTCGCCGCCCTCATAGCCACCCATGCCGTCGGCGACGACGAACAGCCCGAGCTCGGGGTGCGCGCAGATCGCATCCTCGTTGTTGGCGCGACGACCGGCGATCGAGAGAGCAAATGCATCGAAGTTCATGCCCCCGGTAGAGCGTGTGGCGTGCCAGCGGTAACCGTGCGGCGAGACTGCTGCGCCTGGGGTACCGGTGCCTCACCCGCGTCGGTTGCCTGGGGTATGGTCCGCGCATGGATGTGATCGACGCGATCGGCAATACCCCCATCGTCGAGCTGAAGAAGGTCAGTGCGGGGCTGCCGGTGAAGATCTTCATCAAGTGCGAGCACCTGAACCCGGGTGGCAGCGTCAAGGACCGCACCGCCCGCGGCATCGTGGTCGACGCCGAGGAGCGCGGTCTGCTCAAACCCGGCGCCACGATGATCGAGGGCACCGCCGGCAACACGGGCGTCGGCCTCGCCCTGCTCGCGAGCGCGCGCGGCTACCGGCTGATCTGTGTCCTCCCCGAGAAGATGGCGGTCGACAAGCGGATCGCGCTGCGCAGCTCGGCTCCGAAGTGATCATCACGAGGAACGGGCCGCTGACCGCTGCACACAACTTCCGCAACGTCGCCGCGCGCCTCGCCGAGGAGAACGGCTGGTTCCTCACCAACCAGTTCCACAACCCCGCGAACATCAGCGCCCACTACGGCACACCGAAGTACCGCGGCACCGGCGAGGAGATCGTGAAGCAGATGCGCGAGCTCGGCCACGAGAAGATCGGCGCGTTTGTCGCCTCGTCGGGAACGGGCGGCACGATCACCGGCGTCGGCAAGCGACTCAAGGAACACGATCCGGCGACCCTGGTCGTCCTCGCCGATCCGGTCGGCAGCTCGATCGCGAGCTGGGTCAACACGGGCGTGCTCGGTCCCGACGGTCCGTTCGCAGTCGAGGGTATCGGCTCCGGTTCGGTGCCCGGCAACCTCCACCGCGAGTTCCTCGACTCCGCCGAGAGCGTGTCGGACGACGAAGCGTTCGCGATGGTCGAGCGCCTGGCCAAGGAGGAGGGCATCACGAGCGGCGGCTCGACCGGCGTCAACGTGGTCGCCGCGATCCGGGTCGCCAAGCGTGAGGGCCTCGTCGGTCCGGTCGTCACGATCGCCTGTGATCAATGGGACCGCTACAAGTCGACCGCGTGGATGCAGGCCTGGATGCAGCGCGAGGCCGCAACGATCACCCTGCCAACCTGAGCTACGCTGAGGCGTGGAGCCAGGTCTGGTCGCCAGCTATGCGCTCGCCATCGGCGGCCTCGCGATGGTTGCCTGGAGCGGGTGGCTGCTCAACACGGCCAACGTCAATCACAAGATCGGCAACCCGGCGCTTCAGCGGTTGTTCAAGGCGAACAACCCGAGTCGGGCAGGCAAGCTCTGTGCGTGCGCTCCGTTCAGCTACTTCACCGCGGTCGGCGCCGCGATCGAAGTTGCACTCGCAACCACGTCGCGTGATCGCGTCACGCTTGCTGCCGTGATCGATCCGGCGTTCACTGCCAAGGCGGACGAGATCATCGCACGCTGGCGCCGCGTCCTCGAGCGCGCGGTCCTCGGGGGAGCCGTCACGCTCACCGGTGTTGGCCTCGCGATCTCCGACCGCTTCGTGCCGGTCCCGCTCTACATCGCCGGCGGGATCACGGTGGTCGCGCTCGCGTGGTTGGGGCTCCGTCGCAACTCCCTCAGCGTCAGCCTCGAGGTCGCGCGGCTCGAGCTCCTGCCCGCGTTGATCTCGTCGATCGTCCACGTACCGGCCCCGGCCGCGGCCGGGCCGAGCCCATCGCCCGTCGCGGTCCCCGCACCCAAGGTCACGTCCCCTGTCACACCCGTCTCCTCGGCCGACCCCGTCGGTGTCAACAGCCTGCGCAGCGGCCGGTGCCCCCTGTGTGAACACACAACGATCTCGCGCGTCGAGGGCGCCGACGAGCGGTTCCACACTCTCGTCTGTCGCGGCTGCGGTCACGCGCAACAGTTCGCCGATCTCACAAAGCTCGACTAGGGGCCTGTCCCTGAACTCTCTGCCGGGCGGCGCCAGGAGTGTCGATCGGTTGCGCCGCGCGTCTGCCGCACGGTCGCGGCTGGATCGGCGGCGTGATCAGACCGCGTGCATGGCGACACGCTCCTGGATCAACGACCGCCGCCGTCGGCTGCGCACCGCGCATCTAGCGACCGCGCCTGGCTCCGCCGCGGACGTCAGCACCGTGCAGGTTGACGGCGACCGCGACGCTGAACGTTGAGTTGACCTGGGCGGACATCGTGGACCTGCCCCCCTCACACGTCGCACATCTTCGTCAGCATCGCGACCACGCGCTCGAGAAACTCGTGCCCCCCGCCGATACCGCTCCGGTCAACGACGCCCATCGCAGTCATTGCGTCGAGGTGAGCCGCGCACTCCATCGCCGAGCCCCGCGCCATGACCATCGTAGTCATTGCGTCGAGGTGAGCCGCGCACTCCATCGCCGAGCCCCGCGCCATGAAGTAGTGCTGGCCCGCCCGCATCCGCCCGAGTCCGTCGCCCCGCTCCCTCCGCAATGTTCGCCACCGTCGACGGGGCCGCGTCGCGCAGCGGGGCAGCGAACTCGGCGTGCCCCATGGGCAACCTCGAGATGACCTCGAGCCTACGACGAGGCACTCCAGGGCACGCGGGCACACGTCGAGCTTCTGGAAGCTGAGCATCGTGCGAGCGCGATCGACCGCTGTCCGCCCACGTCATCTTCAACGTTCAACGTCGCCGTCGCCGTCAACCCCCACGCCCCACGCCCCACCGACTTCAGGGACAGGTCCTAGCGCGCGCGCGCGACGAGCGGCTTGCTCGGAACTTCCCTGGCGCCGATCAACCCGTACCGCTTCCAGCCCTCGCCGAGCAACCACGTCTTCGGGTACCAGACAATCAATCCCTCGTAGGTCTCGGGCGGCTTCCACATGAGGTCGCGGCCCTCGAGCTCCTTCCACCCGTTGAACCCGGCACCGGTGGAGAACGGATCGACGAGCCAGCTCTTCGCGCGCCCCACGCGATCTTCGCGATGCTTGCGCCAGTTGTTGAGCACGTACGAGAGCGCGTTCCGCGCCTGACGCGGCGTCTCGATGATCTGCTGATGAAACCTGTCGGCGAACACCTGTCCACGCCGCCGCACGGGACGCTTGGCGCTCACCGCCGCATTGATCAGCTTGGCGCCCGAGATCTGAAAGCCCTGCATTCCCCGCGAGAGAGCCTTCTGGTTCGCGGCCTCGACGAGCAAGTGCACGTGCGTCTGCTGCAGGCTCGCATGGACGATCCGGAGATCCTCGCGTCGCGCCGCGCAGATCGTCGCCCAGCGCAACGCCTTCCACACCGCCCGCCTGCGCAGCTTGCCGACCTCGGGCACCACGCGCAGCACGACGTGCACGGGATTTCGCGCCGACAGCGTCGGCCGTGCCTTGTGTGGTGAGCCCGCTCGCCCATTCTTGGGCGGCCGCCCCACCGGGCGCGAGCCCGGTCGGCGCTTCAGCTTCGGCTTGGCGAACAGGTCCTGCTGAACGTGACGCCTCAGAGGCCGCCGACGCCGAACGCGCGACTTGGCTCGCAGGTCTCCTCGACGGTGTGCCGACGCCACCTCCAATCTGTACCGCTTACACCCATCGCCCGTCAACGCTATTTCGCCGATATTTTACCGCACGCCTTCCTGGTAGCGCTCTCGGTGCATCCTGACACGGTCAATGATCACATAGATCGCGGACACAGACGCTGGATAGGCCCTGGGACATGCCTGACAGTCCTTCGTGGGTTCCCGATCGGCGACCGATCGAAGGCCTCGGCGGCGAATCGATCGTGGAGAGCACGTGACGGCGCTGATGACCTGTGTGGACAGCCGCAGGCATCCACCCGCTCCGCCCTCGCGCCTGACTACACGCTCATAGCTGACCGAGGGATCGCTTCTGTTGAGCCGGTGCGACGACAAGCGCTGGGGCCATGCCTACCCAGTCCCTTGCACCGCCGCCGTCGAGGCTGCCGCTTGAATCGGTCAGATCTTCTGTGGCGCGGTACCAGCGATGTCCCGTCTGGAATCGGGCGTGAGCGTGCGTGGGGGTTGACGGCGACGGCGACGTTGAACGTAGGCGGTGACCTGCGCGCGTCGCGTGCCTCAGGCCGTGCGCAGGACGCTCGTCATCGAGATCATGAAGTCGCGGCGCTCGGAGCCGCTCAGAAAGTCCTGGATCGTGCGCGCCAGCATCGCGCCGACGAGCCCGATCATCGGGAGGTGCTCGCCACCTTCGCAGGTCGCCTGCCCTTCCGTGTCCTCGCGATCCGGAACGAAGCGCTCGTCCCAGCGCACGAGCCCGAACGCGCCATCCGCGGCGAGCGCCGCATGGACGAGCGGAACGCTGGCCGTCCGCGCGGCCTCGGATAGCGCGACCCGCGAGTCCGCGTTGTCGAAGCAGTCGACCGCGAGCGTGCAGCCCGCGAGCAGCTGCGCCGCGTTCTGCGGCCCGAGCCGGACGCCCATCGCTTCGGCCTTCGTTCCATAGAAGTTCGCGAGCTGGAGGCGCGCCGCCTCCGCCTTGTTCTTGCCGAGCGACTGCTTCACGAACCATTGCGCGGCGAGGTTCTTGGACTCGACGCGATCGAAGTCGACCAGACGCAGCTCGGCCGCCACGTTGCGGAGGTATTGCAACGCGGTCGAGCCGAGGGCACCGATCCCGCAGATGACGATCCGTTGATCAGCCACCGAACGGGACCTTCGGGCGCAGGAAGATCCGCTGCTCGCCTGCCGGCCCCGTCAGGCGGTCGACGACGAACGACGCGAAGGCGTTGGCCTGCAGGTGCGGCAGGTAGAGGCCACGCACGCCTCCCGAGCGCACGACCTCGACGGCGATCCGGCGGATGTCCGCATCGGTCGTCGCGAAGTCGATCGCGAGCTCGTAGTCGGCCGACTGGCCCTGGTAGGTGATGTTGAGGAGCGCCATGGTCATTCTTCCTTTCGCATCCCCGATGCGAGCCGGAGAAGTCCGGCCCACCACGGTTCGGGGGAAACTGATTCTGTGGGGGCCGCGCCGAGGCGCCCGAGGCGCGTGACGGTGACGGCCGGCGCGACGACCATGTAACGCACGGGGCGGCCGAGCGCGCTATCGAGGGCCTCCATCGTCGATTCGTCCTCGGTAGAGAACGCCGACGGTCCGACCGGGTGGGAGTGCGCGATCACGTCGAGATCCTCGCGGTGCGCCCAGATCGCCTCCCACCGTGCGCGCGAGTCAGGGAGCGCTGCCGGGCTGTTCGAAGCGTCGGCCCACAGGATCGCGCCCGCCTTGCTGATCAGGAAGCACACTTCTCTCATGCTCGCCTCGTGATGTTGAGGTGGTCCTCCTCGATCGCCTCGCGAACAACCGATGGCATCGCATCGAGCGTGAGCACGCGGTGCGCACCCGACAGGCAGATGCCCGGATCGATCACCTGCAGCGTCCCCGCATCGACAATCGACATGATCCGCGTGCCATCGACCTCGTACGTGACGTCGAGCTGGGAACCGCCACCGACGCGCCGTGAGGTGATCAGCCGCGCGCGTGCGGCCTCGAGCACTTCGTCCGCGTGGCGCTCGGGGGTTCGCGCCCGCTTGACGAGCTTCGCGCCCTTGACCGCACCGGCGAGCCGCGCCGCCGCCTCGGCTTCCTCCGCGCGACGCCGGGCCTCCGCCGCCTCCGCCTCGCGCTGCGCGATCATCGCCGCGAGCAGCGGGACGACGACGTCGCGGCCACCATCGGCGATCGCGACGACTCGCGGCGTGAGCTCGCGCAGCGTCATCGCGAACCCGAGATCCCGCGCGACCGCCATGCCGAGTGCATAACCGAACGCCGCGCGCAGCGACGGTACGATGCCCTTGATGTCGACCAGCGGTCGACGCTCCTCGAGCGCGCGCCGCGCGGATAGCTCGGCGTCGTCTTCGAATTCGATCGTGTCAAAGAGCAAGTCACCTCCGTACCAGCGACGAGCCACCACGCGCGACAGCGCCGCCGGCTCGTCGTCGGGCGGCAGTGCGATCCGGCCGAGCTTGCGCCCGTCCTCGATCACCCAGCCGTCCACCCAGTGCCCCCGCATGACGGGCAGCGACTCCAGCGCGACGGGCGATGCCGGTTCCAGAGGAACCGCGCGTCGACCATCGATCTGGAAGCGCCACCAGCCCGGCGCGAGCTGTGCTTCCACGGCAAACCTCCGCTGGGCCGAATCGACCCGCGTGCCACCGAAGTACGGCAGCACGATCGGATCGGTCGGCTTCAGGAAGGCCTTGTAGTCCACGCTAGACGACCTCGAGCAGCTTGGTCGACATCACACGCTCGACGAGTCCCGCGGTGGGAACGCCGACCGTGACCGGTGCCTCGAGCAGTGCGCGCAGGACGCGCGTGACGTGGTACGGGTCATCGAACTGCGTGACCTGGACCTCGCTGAACGGAACGCCGAGCGTCTTTGCGCAATCGCGAACCGTCGAGCCGCCACGAACACCTGCCACGATGAGGGCCATCGCATCGACCGTGTAGCCGAGCGAGCGGAACACACCCGCGAGCTGTGCGCCCTGCTCGCCTGCCTCGTCACCGACGACGATCACGATCAGCTTCGCTCCCGTCGGCACCCGCAGACCGTCACGGTGCAGAGCCTGCACCGCAGCGCCGTGGATCGTGCCGCCGTCCGCCTTGAGCGGTGCCAGCATGTGCTGGACCGCCTGGCGGCTCGCGGCCTTCGCCTTGAGGACCTGTCCCATCGTGTCGAACGCGGCGACGTGCAGCTTCTCGAGCGGGAACCCACCGAGCATCTTGCCGAGTGCGTCCTTGCTCGACTCGATCGCGCCCTGCATGGAGCCCGACTTGTCGACCAGGAACATCACGCGGATGTCCGCCTCGGCAGTCGCCTCTGCGACAGCCTTCTTCACTGCGTTGTCTGCCGACTCGGCGAGCTTCTCCTTGAGGCCCTTGTCGCGAACGTTCGCCGCGATGTTGAGACCACGCTGATCCGTCGCCGACTCGATCGCCTTCTCCCAGCGTCCACGGATCTCCGGGACCGAGAGCAGGCCGAGCTCCTCGAGCGTCGGCGTCAGCTGGCGCAGATCGCGATCCGACAGCGTCGGCAGCAGCGCGACCATGATCGCCGGCGTCAGGCCGATGTCCGACGGCAGGCGACCGACGGCGTCCTTGTAGCGGAGGCGCTGCGTGACGATCGTCTCGCAGATCTCCGCCTCGGACAGTCCGTCGAACCGCTCCGTCTTCTCGAGCGTCAGGTTGTCGAGTCCGACCACACGCCGACCATCGTCGGCCTGCGTCTGCTTCCAGCCGAGGACGCCGAAGAACTCCGGCGACTGCGGCTTGTAGCCGATCTTCCGCGCGAGGTTCTTGATCGTCTGCTTGTAGCCGGCCTTCACGAGGCCCGTCAGCATCGCCTTGTTGGTCTCGCGGACCGCGAGCCACTTCGTCGCGGCCTTCGACCACCGACCGATCGGCGCGCGCTTTGCCGCCGGATCACCGAAGCCCGCGGCGCGGTTGAGCGCAGCGATCTCCGGAGTCTCGAGCAGCTCGGCCACACGCAGCACCGCCTTCGGCGTGAGCATCCGTGCGCTCTTGCGCTGGTACCACAGCACCATCGCCTCGCCGATCTTGCGGTAGTCGTCGTCGTAGAACGCGACCGAGCCATCGTCGTCGTGGACCGGCACGCCGGCACGAGCCTGCACGAGCATCAGCGCTGCACACGCGACCTTGAGGTCACGCCAGTCGGTCTCGACCAGCGCGTAGCTCGCGAGGTGAGCCATCAGGTCCGGGTTGAGCTTGAAGATCTCGAGGAGGCGCGAGTACAGCGCGACCGCTGCCGGCACGAACAGGCCCGGCTTCACAGCCTTGCCTCGCACGCGCTTGGTCTTGTTCTTCGCCGGGATCCACGTGCCGTTGACGTCGAGCCCCGGGCGGTTGTGCCAGAGGTGAGCGGACGAGCCGAGGACCACGTCGAGCAAACGCTCGGCGGGACCCATCTGGGACTCGGGAAGGGGCGTACGGACCGTCATGGAATCCTCCAACGTTAGACCAAAAAAAGATTCAGCGTGTCCGAGTGCACAGAGCACGAGGGTTTTGGAAGCGGGGTTTGAACCCGCCACGTTCAGATATCGAATCTGACGCTCTACCGAATGAGCTATTCCAGAGTGCGTGTGGGCTCTGCTCGGTTGGACACGCTGAAAAAAGTTCCGCACGCTCGAGTGCGATGGGCACGAGGCTTTTGGCCAGCTCTCTAAGCTGATGCCCCTTGTGGGAGCAGCAATGCGTGTAGGCCCGTCGAGATGGAGCGTGAGGAGAAAACGAAAAAAAAGGCCGCCCAGGTGGGCGGCCATCTCCGAGGAGAACTCTGGCTACCGACCCGTCATGAACGGACGACGATATGGTTCCTGCGAGATGGCATCTGGTGGTGGCCACTATAGAGATCGCGCGATCCGGATCAACAAGAATCTGATCGTCACTCGCTAACCACGCGGCGGCACACCGACAAACCGCAGCGATTTTTGGGTCTACATGTTCGGCATGAGCGTGGGTGCCGGACGTCCCCGCAATCACTGGCTCATCCCCCGGCGCGCCCCGCTCGTTGCCCGTGCTACCGTCGCGGTCCGTGGAGATCAGACTTCTGATTGCTACCGCGGTGCTACTGGCCGCCCCTCCTGCCAGAGCCAACCCCGAAGCCACACAGCTGTTTCGGGAAGGCCAGGAGAAGATGCGAGCCGGGCAGTTCGAAGCCGCTTGTGATCGCTTCGAACGCAGCGCCCGACTGGTGCGGAAAGTCGGGACGCTCCTCAACCTCGGTGACTGCTACGAGCGGCGCCGCAAGCTCGCGAGTGCCTGGCACACGTTCGACGAGGCCGCAGTCCTGGCGCGACAAACAAGCGATCCGCGAGGCGCCGAGGCGACCCGACGCGCGCAACTGCTCAAGCCGCACCTGCCCTATCTAACGATCGTTGCGGATACCTCGATTCCAGGCCTCGCCATCCGCAAGAACGCCACGGTCATCGATGCCGCAACCTGGAACGTCCCGATCGCCGTCGACCCGGATACGTACGTGATCGAGGCCAGCGCGCCAGGCTACGCGCCATGGTCGGCGCGGGAAGTCGTCGAGGCCAGTGGCAATGCGCGGGTGACCGTCGCCCTCGTTGCCGTCGCGGACCGCATCGCTCATGTCGAACCTCCGCCGGTGCCCCCCCACACAAGTCGCGAGAGCTCGCTCCGCGATGTCGGTCTCGGGATCGTCGCCGGATCGAACTCTCGCGAGCGACCGTTGATCGGGGCGATGGCGCTTGCAAATCTGGCAGTGCCGGGCGGCGCATTGCGCGGGGTCTTCAGCGCTGTCTATTCTCGCTACGAGGACGACGTCGCAAATGATCCGACCCTCCCGCAGCTGGAGACGATCCAGACCTACTACGTGAACATTGGAGTCGACTACTTCTGGGTGCCCACCGCTCCGGTCGGGATCGGTGGCGGCCTCGGTGTCGGCATCGAGCTCGATCACGACAAGGTGACTGGCTACGATCTCGGCAGCGCCCTGCAGCTTCGCGCATCGGCGGTCGGCCGGCTTCGCGACGGACATGTCGAGGCGGGTCTGCATCTCCAGTGCGCGTTTGCGGGAAGCGAGGTGACGCTGCATGGTCTCGTGGGAATCGCGTGGTTCCCGTGACGATCGACCCATCTGTCTCGCCCGTGATCGGTAGCTATCGGCTGATCTCACGCCTGGCGTCCGGCGGAATGGGCGAAGTCTGGCTGGCCGAGCATCAACTGCTCGGCAGGCGCGCGGCGATCAAGGTGCTGCTCCCACAAGTGTCTCGGGTCCCGGAGGTTGTCGAACGGTTCTTCGCCGAGGCGCGAGCGGCGACGATGATCTCAGATCCAGGGATCGTTCATGTCTACGACTTCGGGTGGCATGGCGACGATGCGTACCTTGCGATGGAGCTACTCGAAGGTGAAGTACTGAGCGCGCGCGTCGCGAGAGACGGTCATCTTGCGTTGCCGGTGGCGCTGCAGCTGACGCACCAGGTCGCGCTCACGATGGCGAGCGCGCATGCACGTGGCATCGTCCACCGTGATCTCAAGCCGGACAACCTGTTCGTCGTCGCCGATGCCGCCGTGCTCGGCGGTGAGCGCGTGAAGATCCTGGATTTCGGCATCGCGAAGCTGATCGGAGACGACCCGCACAAGCCTTCGCACACGCGATCAGGTGTCCTGATCGGAACACCGACGTACATGTCGCCCGAACAGTGCCAAGGCGCATCGGACATCGACCATCGTACCGACATCTATTCGCTCGGCTGCATCCTGTACGTCCTGCTCGCGGGTCGGCCGCCGTTCGTCAACGAGCTCTTTGGTGACATGATCGTCAGCCACCTCATGGAGGAACCGGAACCGCCAAGCACCCATGGCGGCGGCTCGCCCGAGATCGACGACCTTGTCTTGCGGTGTCTTGCGAAGGTGCGCACCGATCGATTCGCGACGATGACCGAGCTTGCCGACGCCTTGGCAGTCCGGATCGAAGCATCGAACGAGAGCGCGCCCGCCGGTCGACGCTCAGGATCGACCCACGATCGAGTGCGACCTCCTCCGGCGAGCGTCGGATTGCTCCCGACCCTCGGTCGCGAGGAAGTGTCCGTTCCGGTGCGAACGCGCGGTCTCGGACGCTGGCTGATCGCCGCGTTGATCGGCACGAGCGTCATGACGGCCGTGATCCTCGGTGCGCGTCACTCCTCGAAGGACCAAGCGCCCTCCAGCCAAGGAGCACCAGCGCCCGTAGACGGCCAACCGTTCGGCGCCGGCATTGACAGCGCGACGGTCGGCACTCCGCCCACGATCGACGCAGCAGCACCTCCCCCGGTCGACGCGGCACTCGATGCCACGCCACGCGACGCCACGCCACGCGACGCCGAGCCACGGAAGCGCAAGGACGCCGCCGTCGGATCCGGCGCGAGCTACCTCGATCCCTGAGGATCGAACTGGTTCGCGAACCAGACGGACTCCGTCTCGAACCGAATCCCGTGATGGTGAAGCTGCACCCGCAAAGGAGAGCCTCGGCGACGACGAACCCTCACCGGAGACCGTCGCGAACGTGCCACTGACCTGATGTCGCCTCGTTGGGTGGGCACGGTCGCGCTGGCCGGGCGGTAGCTGACTGGCGAGTGGAGCTTCCAGCGCCGGCCCTGCTGTGACAGAACTGGTACGTGCACGAGTTGCGCAACGCCCAACGCACCACGGAATTGCGCGACCCGATGCGATGGCACATGCGATGCTGGACTTACGCGCGTGCGCATCCATCACACCCTCCTCGCACTCGGAATCTCACTCACGGCGTGCGGTGACTCGACGGACGCGCCCGGGGTCGATCCGAACGACCCGTTGCCGCCGCCGAAGCCGGGCGAAGGAATCCAGGTCTCCTACAGCGTGACCGTGCCCGCGGGCG
>JANOPP010000056.1:0-34086 GCA_031421915.1 Myxococcales bacterium
CCGACGGCGATCGCGACGAGGCGATGCAGCTCGACGGCGCCGAGCCGTTCGATCCGATGGGCAACGGCAGGATCATGAGCAACACGATCCTGATGCCCGAGGAGACGTTCGGCGATGACGCCGAGCTGCGGAGCTGGCTGCGCCGCGCGCTCGACTACACGCTGACGTTGCCGGCGAAGGCGGTCACGCCGAAGGACACACCAATCGCGAAGGCACCGGTGAAGCCTGCACCGAAGGCCCTGCCCGCGAGACCCGCGCTCGCGAAGCCCGTGCCGATGAAGGCTCTGCCGACGAAGGCTGCACCGGCGAAGGCTGCACCGGAGAAGCCACCGGCGAAGGCTGCACCGGAGAATCCACCGATGAAGGCGACGTCTGCAGCAGCTCCCTCGAAGGCAGCAACCGCCAAGTCGTCGTCGAAGAAGCGGTAGTCACCGGCGCTGGGAAGGGCGATGGTCGCGATGATCGTCGCCTACCGCAGGTGCCGGCGCAGCGCGTGGTGCTGCACTAGCCATGCTCGAACGAGGAGCCGGGTGCGAAGCGCGTCCAGCGTTGCCATCTGCCAAGTGTTCCGGGTTTCGGACCAACGGGTACCGGCATTCACGAATTTCTAACGAGTCTTACCGAGCTGTGCCTGGGCGCGCGGCGCCGGCAAACCCCTTGAAAGGTCTGATACGCTCCCGGCGATGAGGAGACTGTCACTACTGCTCGTGGCGATATCGCTCGCGGCTTCGCCGGCCTGCGTCACCTCCGGGACGCACAGGAAGAAGCTGGCGGCTGCCAAGAAGGTCCACGACGACGATGTCGCCGCCGCGAAGAAGCGCGAGGACGACCTGGCGACGAAGCTCACGGCGACGACCAAGGAGCTCGACACGTCGAAGACTGACAAGGCCGGCCTGCAGAAGCAGGTCGACATCATGAGCGCGACCAGCGCGGCGATGGAGGAGCGGCTCAAGCAGCTCGGTCAGAACGTGACCAGCCTGACCACGCGAAATCAGGATGCGACGCGCCAGCTCGAGGAGCTCCGTCGCCAGAAGGCCGCGGCCGAGGCACGCGTCGCGCAGTTCCGGAACCTGGTCGCCAAGCTCCAGCAGATGATCACGTCGAAGGAGCTGACCGTGCGCCCGCGCAACGGGCGGCTGATCATCGCGCTGCCGAACGACATCCTGTTCGACTCGGGCTCGACGGTGCTCAAGCCGGCCGGCCAGAAGGCGCTCGAGAAGATCGCCGCGGTGCTCGCCACGATCGACGACCGCCAGTTCCTCGTCGCGGGTCACACGGACAACGTGCCGATCAAGACCGGTCGCTACCAGTCGAACTGGGAGCTGTCGACGGAGCGCGCGGTCAACGTCGTCACGTTCCTCGTCAAGAAGGGCATGCCGGCGAAGAACCTGTCGGCGGCGGGCTACAGCGAGTTCGATCCGGTCGCGGCGAACGACTCCGAGCCGAACAAGGCGCAGAACCGCCGCATCGAGATCGTGCTGCAGCCCAACATCTCGGAGCTGCCGTCGCTCGACGACATCCGTTAGTGGCCTGCCGAGCGTGACGGTGGGGGGCGCATGACCTCGGGGACCGAAGGCTCGCTGGTGGCCGAGGCCGCCGCCGACGTGGTCGCTCCGTTGGTCGTTACTGGCCAAGGCTTTCCGATCCACGTCGGGTTCTCGACGACGACCGGCCTGCTGTCGCGGTTGATCCGGTGGGCGACCGGCGCCCCGGTCTCGCACTGTTTCCTGGTCTATCACTGCGGCGTGTTCGGCAGCGAGATGGTGCTCGAGGCGAGCGGCGCCGGGTTCCGGGTGATGGCCTGGAACAAGTTCGAGCGCGCGAACAAGCTGATCGCGGTGTATCGGCTGCACCGGTCCGATGCCGAGCTGCGAGGGGGCATGAGCAGGCTCGCCCTCCGGCTCGGCGACGCCTACGACACGCTCAGCCTGGTGGGCTTCCTGCTCCGCAAGCTGTTCCACCTGCGCCGGGTGCCGTTCAACGACCGCAAGAAGCTGGTGTGCTCGGAGGCCATCGCCCTCTACCTCCAGTCCGTGGGCGTCCCGGTGGGGCGGGTTGGCATCGTCACCCCACGGGATCTGTTCGAGCTGGCCGAACGCGCTGGAGACGTGTTTGAGCGTGTGGAGACCGGAAGGGCCTTCAAGAAGGTCCGCCGACGTCGCAAGTAAACCAAATCTGATTCAAAGGGCTCGAAGGGGCTTGCCTTTACGACCCCCTCGGAAGGAAAACCCCTGCCATGCGTTGCTTAGCGGCAGGTCTCATTGCTCTGGCCACCACGTCAGTGGCGAGCGCGAACGTCGAAGTCGGAGGCGTCGCGGGCCTTCGCACGTTCAGCGAAAAGGGCTCCCTCGGTGTGGTCACCGACGGAATGGACAACCCCACACCGGCCGCGGTCAGCCTGAAGAACTCCACGTTCTTCGGCCTTCGCCTGGGCGTCTACTTCGGAGCCAAGCTCGGGGTCGAGGTCGAGGGCGGCGGTGTGCCGACCGAACCGCGCACGATCTTGTTCGATATCTTCATGGTGGCTGCACGCGCGCAGATCGCCTACCAGTTCCGCAACGAGGACCCGGCCACGAAGTTGCTGCCGTTCGTCGTCGCGGGCGCGGGCATGCTGAAGATCGTCAACGTCTCGGGCGCGAACAACGAGGCGATCGTCAAGAAGGACACGAAGATCGCGCCGCACATCGGCTTCGGTGCGAAGTACCGCACCGCCGGCGGCTGGGGGGTTCGCGCCGATGCGCGTGCCCTGCTGGTGACGACGATCGACCGCGACTCGACGAAGGATAGCTTCGGCGATACCGGCAGGTCGCTCGAGGTCGAGCTGCTGCTCTCGATGTATCGCGACTTCGGCTACAAGGCGCCCAAGAAGAAGGACCCGCCGCCGCCGCAGAAGGATGACGATCCGGACAAGGACGGGATCGCCGGCGCCGCCGACAAGTGCCCGACCGAGGCCGAGGACAAGGACGCCTTCCAGGACGAGGACGGCTGCCCCGATCCGGACAACGACGGTGACGGCGTTCCCGACGCGGCCGACAAGTGCCCGCTCGAGCCCGAGGACAAGGACGGCTTCCAGGACGACGACGGTTGCCCGGATCCGGACAACGACGGTGACGGCGTGCCGGATGCGCAGGACAAGTGCGCGGCGGATCCCGAGACCAAGAACGGCTTCCAGGACGACGACGGTTGCCCCGACGAGATTCCGGCGAAGCTCAAGGCGTTCACCGGTGTCATCCAGGGCATCAACTTCAAGGTGTCGTCGGCCGATCTGCAGCCGGCGTCGAACAAGACGCTCGACAAGGCCGTCGCCGTGCTCAAGGAGTTCGGCGATCTCCGTATCGAGATCCAGGGCCACACCGACGACCAGGTTCTCAAGGCGAACAAGACCTTCAAGGACAACCTCGGCCTCTCGCAGGCGCGCGCCGAGAGCGTCCGGAAGTACTTCATCGACAAGGGCATCGACGGCAATCGCCTCTCGGCGCTCGGCTTTGGTGACACCCAGCCGATCGAGGCGCCCGCGGGCCTCAAGGGTGGCAAGCTCGCCGCTGCACGAGCCAAGAACCGCCGCGTCGAGTTCAAGCTGATCTCGAACCTCAACACGTCGAGCGCCGTGCCGACACCGGTCGGAACGCCGACGCCGTCGACGAACACGCCGACGCCCGACGGCGCGCAGCCGACGCCGCAGCCGACGCCGACGCCGACGCCGTAGTCGGTTCGACACGGTGATCTGCAGCGGGGCCCACGAGGCCCCGTTTTCGGTTTCGGGCGTGTTACGAGAGCGCGTGCTCTCCGCTGACCTCATCTCTCGACTCCGCTGTGCAAAGACCCACGAGCCGCTGATCTACTTCCCACGGGGCGAAGCCAACCGCGACGAGGCGGCGGCGTTCCTCGTTTGCCCGGGATCTCGCCTGCGCTATCGAATCGACGCGGGCGTGCCAGTGATGCTGATCGACGAGGCCGAACAGCTGGCACCCACGGTGATCGTTCAGCTTGTTGCGCTCGCGCGGACGCTGGGCCTTCCAGTTCCGGCGTGATTGCGCAGCCTTAGGCTCAAGTTCGTCCTTGACCTTCTGCGCCCTTCGGCGGTAGATCGCGCCTTCCCCCACGGAGCCAATCGGTGTTGAAGTCGCTCTCGATCTTCACGGGCAATGCGAATCGCGCGCTGGCAGACGAGATCTGCAAGTTCGTCGAGATTCCGCTCGGTCGCGCCGATGTCACGCACTTCTCCGACGGAGAGATCTACGTCGAGGTCGGCGAGAACGTCCGCGGCGTCAACTGCTTCGTCGTGCAGCCCACGTGCTCACCGCCGAACCAGTCGCTGATGGAGCTGCTGATCATGATCGACGCGCTCAAGCGTGCGTCGGCCGGCAGCATCGTCGCGATCATCCCCTACTTCGGCTATGCCCGGCAGGATCGCAAGGCGAAGCCGCGCACGCCGATCACGGCAAAGCTCGTCGCAAATCTGATCACCGCGGCCGGTGCCGATCGCGCGCTCGCGATGGATCTCCACGCCGGTCAGATCCAGGGCTTCTTCGACATCCCGTTCGATCACCTCTACTCGATGCCCGTGCTGATCGAGGAGCTGCGGACCCTCGGCTACGGCGGCGACTCGACCGTTGTCGTCTCGCCCGATGCCGGCGGCGTCGAGCGCGCTCGCGCATTCTCCAAGCGGCTCGGCGCGGGTCTCGCGATCATCGACAAGCGGCGCCCCGCTCCGAACGTCTCCGAGATCATGAACATCGTCGGTGACGTGAGGGGCAAGAAGGCCGTGATCGTCGACGACATCATCGACACGGCCGGCACCCTGACCAACGCCGCCCACGCGATCATCAATGCCGGGGCCTCCTCGGTCTCCTGCTGCGCGTCCCACGCGGTGTTCTCGGGCAAGGCCGTCCAGCGGATCAACGACTCGCCGCTCTCCCATGTGGTTGTTACCAATACGATTCCGCTCTCCGAGCAGGGGGCCGCGTCATCCAAGGTCCGGGTGAAGAGCGTCGGACGCCTCCTCGGAGAGGCAATCAAGCGCATTCACCACGGAGACTCGATCAGCTCGCTGTTCATGTGATAGACACCTTCCCCCCGGTCCAACTACGACCGAGGCGCCCCCAGGGAAAAGAGAACGTCATGGAAGTCGGAAAGCTCACTGTCACGCTTCGCAACACGACCGGTCACAAGGGCGCGTCGCGCGGCCTTCGTACGCAGGGCAAGGTCCCCGGGGTTTGCTACGGCGCTTCGATCAACGGCCGCATCGAGCCCGTCTCGATCATCGTCGACGTCAAGGAGCTCAAGAAGGCTCTCGACCCGGTGAAGAAGCAGAACACCGTGCTCGATCTGACGATCGAGGGCGGCACGACGAAGCACCAGCTTCACGCGCTCGTGAAGGAGTACCAGGTGCACCCGATGCGCCGCGAGATCACCCACGTTGATCTCCTCGCGATCGATCCGAACAAGGAAGTCTCCGCGGCCGTGCCGCTCGAGTTCGTTGGCAAGCCCAAGGGCACGGTCGAAGGCGGTCAGCTCCGTATCGTCATGCGCTCGATCGATGTTCGCGCCAAGCCGAACGACATCCCGGTCAAGCTGACGATCGATGTCTCGCCGCTCGAGATCGGCGACGTGTTCCACGTCTCCACGATCGCGCTGCCCGCGGGCGTCACCGTCACCACGGGCCGCGACCTCGCGGTCGTCACGTGCGCCGCGCCCGAGAAGGACGAGGTCGCGACCACGGCCGACGGCACTCCGGTCGAAGGCGCTGCGGCGGCTCCGGCTGCTGGCGCTGCGGCTCCGGCGGCAGGCGCGAAGGACGCGAAGGCAGCAGCTCCGGCGGCAGGCGCAAAGCCCGCTGCAGGCGCAAAGCCCGCTGCAGGCGCGAAGGCCGCTCCGGCGGCGGCTGCCAAGGCGCCCGCCAAGAAGTAGCTCGCTACTTCGGGCGTCGTCATGTGGCTGGTCGTCGGGCTCGGGAATCCGGGCAGCAAGTACGAACGCAACCGCCACAACATTGGTTTTCAGGTCGTCGAGGAGCTCGCGCGCAAGCACGGGCTCCCCGCCTGGTCCGACAAGCTCGGTGGTCGCACGACCGCCGGGGTTGTCACGACCGAGCGCGGCCGCGAGCGGTGCGTCCTGCTCGAGCCGATGGAGTTCATGAACCTGTCCGGCTTCGCCGTTCAGCGCACGGCTGCGTTCCACAAGATCGAGGTCACGGACATCCTGGTTGTCCATGACGAGATCGATCTGGAGCTCGGCATCGTGCGACTCAAGAGCGGTGGCGGCCACGGCGGCCACAACGGTCTGCGCTCGATCCAGGACCAGCTCGGCGCCGCGACGTTCGCCCGCCTGCGCATGGGCGTCGGCCGGGACCCGAAGGCTCCGCCGGGCTCCAAGGACGCTGCGGGCTGGGTCCTCGCCGATTTCCCGAGCGCCCAATCGTCGACGGTGAGCGCCATGATTGCGGCGGGTTGCGAGAACATCGCGACCGTCCTCGCGAAGGGCATCGGGCCGGCGATGAATCAGCACAACGCCCGTTCCAACCTCGCGACACCGTGATATAGACCCTCCCCTTCCAACCTCGCTCGTCCTCGCCAAGGGACGGGCTTCACATCCAAGAGGCACACACATGGCACGCCTGCAGAGTCAGAGAGACAAGCCCGGTACGGCTCGCGAATACGAGACGACCTACATCCTTCGCCCCAACACGCCAAACGAAGGCGTCGCCGAAGTGAACGCCCGCATCCGCGGGATCATCGAGGGCATGGGCGGCAAGATCATCAAGGTCGACAACTGGGGCAAGCGCCGCCTCGCGTACGAAGTCGCGAAGGAGCGCAAGGGTATCTACCTCTACTGGCAGTACCTGGCGCAGCCGGGCACCGTCGAGGAGACGGAGCGTAACCTCCGCATGCTCGACTCCGTGATCCGCTACCTGACGGTCAAGGTCGACGAGAACGTCGTTGTCGATGCGCGTCCGTCCGAGATCGACGACACCTCGTTCGAGAAGGCCTCGCAGACCGCAGCCGACGAGGAGGACCTGTTCCTCTCGCGCGGTGGCGACGATGCGCAGTCGATCGAGAACGACATCTACGGTGACGATGAGGACGGCGACGTGATCCCCGGCTCGAAGAAGCCCGTGGAGCCCGAGACCGCTGCTGCTGCTGCTGCTGAGCCCGCTGCAACCGAGGACAAGGAGTAAGCCATGACCACTCGTATGGACGCTCGTGGTGGCCCGGGTGACGATGACGGCATGGACCGCGACGGCGATGATCGCCGCGGCGGCAAGGGCCGTGGCGGCGGGGGCAAGCGCAAGCTGCTCTCCGACGAGATCGTCGCGAAGGTCGACTACAAGAACCCGCAGATCCTGCGCTCCTTCGTGACCGACCGCGGCAAGATGATCCCGCGCCGCATCACCGGTGCCTCGGCGCGCCAGCAGCGCGTCATCTCCACCGCCCTTCGGCGCGCGCGCATGCTCGCGCTCCTGCCGTTCTCGGTCACGGGAGACTAGTCATGGCGATGCAAGTCATCCTCACACAGGACGTCGATAACCTCGGCAAGGCCGGCGAGCTCGTCTCGGTCAAGCCCGGCTACGGCCGCAACTACCTCGTGCCCCGCGGTCTCGCGGTCAGCGCGACGGTGCGCAACAAGAACCGTCTCGACCACGAGAAGGCGCTCATCGAGCGCAAGGTCGCGAAGGAGCGCGCCTCCGCCACGGAGATCGCGGCGAAGCTCAACGTGATGACGCTCCAGTTCGAGCGCATCGTCGGCGAGGACGAGAAGCTGTTCGGCTCCGTGACGAACCGCGACATCCAGGAGCAGCTCAAGCGCGCCGGTGTCGAGATCGATCACCGCACGATCCAGCTCGACCAGGCCGTCAAGGCCCTGGGCAAGTACGAAGTTGTCGTGCGCCTCGCGGCAGGCGTCAACGCGAACTTGAAGTTCTGGGTCGTCGGTAAGGACAAGTAGTCGCTTCTCGCAATCGACGCGCTCGTTGTCGTTTCGGGAGTCATCAGACCCGGGCTATACAGTGGCCCGATGTCGCGCGAACGGCGGGTGCTGCCGCACAATCTCGACGCCGAGGCATCCGTCCTCGGTGGCGTGATCCTGCGCAACGAGGTGCTCACCCACCTCGAGACGCTCGAGGTCGACGACTTCTACGACATGCGGCACAAGGTCGTGTTCCAGGCGATCCGGAACCTCGAGACCGCCGCCAAGCCGATCGATGTCGTCACGCTCGAGGTCGAGATCGAGAAGCAAGGCAAGCTCGATGCCGTCGGCGGGATCGCGTTCCTCGGCGAGCTGACCCTCCGGGTCCCCACCGTCGACAACGTCCTCACGTACGCGGAGATCGTCCAGGACAAGCACCAAGCCCGCAAGCTGATGCTCGCGTCCAACGAGATCCACGAGAAGGGCTACGAGGACAACCTCGAGGTCCGCGACTACCTCGACGAGGCCGAGGGCAAGATCTTCGAGGTCACGCAGCGCAAGGCCAAGAGCGGCCCCGAGCCGGTGAAGGCCCTCGTCAAGAAGGTCTTCAGCTCGCTCGACGAGCGCTTCAAGTCCGACGGCGGCATCACCGGCGTCCCGACCGGCTTCGCCGACCTCGACCTCAAGACCGCCGGCCTGCAGCCCACGGAGCTCATCATCCTCGCGGCACGTCCGGCGATGGGCAAGACGTCGTTCGCGATGTCGATCGCACAGAACGCAGCCACCGTCGGTGGTTGGCCCGTTCTCGTGTTCTCCCTCGAGATGTCGTCGACCCAGCTCGCCGAACGTCTCCTGTGCTCCGAGGCGCGCGTCGATTCGTCGGCCCTGCGCCGCGGCCAGCTCCAGCGTCAGGACATGACAAACCTGACCTACGCCGCCGCGACCTTGTCCAAGGCGCCGATCATGATCGACGACACGCCGGCGCTGTCGCTGCGCGAAGTCCGCGCGCGCGCCCGCCGGTTCCGCGGCAACAAGGAGCTGTTCGCCGGCAAGAAGTTCGGTCTGATCCTGATCGACTACCTCCAGCTCATGCGCGGCTCGCCCCAGGCGGCGAAGGCGTCGCGCGAGCAGGAGATCAGCGAGATCTCCCGCGGTCTCAAGAGCCTCGCGAAGGAGCTCGACTGCCCCGTGATGGCGCTGTCGCAGCTCAATCGCTCCCTCGAGCAGCGCACAGACAAGCGGCCGCAGCTGTCCGATCTTCGTGAGTGCGTGACCGGTGACACCCTCGTCGCACTTGCGGACGGCCGGCATGTCCCGATTGCCGAGCTTGTGGGAACGACGCCCACGGTCGTGTCGATGGCGCCCGATGGCACGCTGATTGCCGCGGAGAGCGACAAGGTGTGGTGCGTCGGCAAGAAGCCGGTGTTCGACGTGCACCTCGCGAGCGGACGCAGCATCCGCTGCACGGGCAAGCACCGTCTCTACGCCGCTCAGGGTTGGGCTCGAGTTGAAGAGCTGGGCCCCAGTGACAGGATCGCGCTCGCCCGCGAATTGCCGGACGTTGCGTCCCCACCGAAGTGGTCCGACGCGCAAGTGGCGCTCCTCGGCCAGCTGATTGGCGACGGTAGCTACCTGAAACAGAAACCGATGCGTTACACGACCGAGTCCGAGGCAAATGCTGCCGCGGTCACGGCCGGTGCTGTAGAGCTCGGCTGTGAGGTCAAGCGCTATCGTGGTCGCCGCAACTGGTTCCAACTGCTAATCAGCGGCAATGGAAATCGCTGGCACCCGGCGGGCGTAAACCGGTGGCTGCGCGAGCTCGGCATCTTTGGCCAGCGTTCTCACGAGAAGCGCATTCCAATTGAGGCGTTCCGCCTCGGAAACGATCAGATCGCGCTCTTACTGCGTCACCTGTGGGCCACCGACGGTTGTATCTGGACCGATAAGGACCGAAGTCGTTCGCGCGTCTACTTTGGTAGCAACAGTAAGGGGCTCGCCGCGGATGTTGCCGCACTTCTTCTGCGCCTCGGCTTCCTCACACGGATCCGCGTCATTCCCCAGGGCAATCATCGATCGATGCATGCGGTCGACATTTACGGCGTCGAGCAGCAGCGCCGCTTTCTGGATGTAGTCGGAGCCTATGGGCCTCGTGTAGCCCACGCTGCGAGGCTGGAGACCTACCTCGCAGGCCGCGCATCGAATCCGAACTTCGACACGCTTCCAGAATCGATCTTCGATCGCGTGCAGGAGGCCATGGACGCACGAGGCATGAACTTGGCGGGGGTCGCTGCGGCACGCGGTGTCACGTTCAGCACGGCCGCCTTCTCGTATGCACCATCTCGCAAGACTTTGACGAGCTATGCAAAAGTGCTCGACGACGATGCGTTGCAGGCCGTTGCCACCAGCGATCTGTTCTGGGATCGCGTCGTCTCGATCGAGCCGGCTGGCGTCGAGGACGTCTACGATATTTCGGTTCCTGGTCCGACATCCTGGATTGCTAATTCATCAATAATTTCGCATAATTCTGGTGCCATTGAGCAGGACGCCGACGTCATCCTCTTCATCTATCGCGACGTCATCTACAACAAGGACACCGAGAACCCGAACATCGCCGAGGTGATCCTCGGCAAGAACCGCCACGGCGCGACCGGCACCGTCGAGACGCACTTCGAGGGTCGGTACACGCGGTTCGAGAACCTCGCGCAGCGTACGGACGGTCCGCCAAGGAGCTACGAGTGAGCAAGATCGAGGAAGTTGTCGGAACGGATGTCACCCTTCGGTTCGAGGCCACGCGGTGCATCCACTCGCGCGGCTGCGTGCTTAGCCGGCCCGACGTGTTCGTTCCCAACGTCGCCGGTGAGTGGATTCATCCCGACGCGGCGACGGTCGACGAGGTCGCGGAGCTCGCGCACAACTGCCCGTCGGGCGCGATCACGTACATCCGCAAAGACGGCCGCATCGAGTCGCCGCCGATCGTCAACACCGTGCGCGTACGGGAGAACGGTCCACTCGCGTTCAACGCGCCGCTCGCGATCGCGGGGCACGAGCCGATGCTCCGCGCCACGCTCTGCCGCTGCGGTCAGTCCGCCCGCAAGCCGTTCTGCGACGGCAGCCACACCGCGGCTGGCTTCGCCGCGACCGGCGAGCCCCCGACGGTGCCGACGGATCCGCTCGTGAACCGTGACGGTGTGCTCGCCGTCTCGGGCGCCGAGAACGGCCCGCTCCTCGTCACTGGCAACCTCGAGGTGGTCAGCGGAACGGGCCGCACGATGAAGCGCTGCGTGAAGGCGGCGCTGTGCCGGTGCGGTGGATCGGCGAACAAGCCCTACTGCGACGGGTCTCACAAGACCAACGGGTTTCGCGCCGACCCGGTCTGATTGCCACCGCATTCGGGCGTGGGGGTCGCACGGCCGTCGGATGTGGTGACGAACCGGCATATGCTCGACATTCATGCGGCTCGGCATCGCAGCGCTGCTCGTCGGACTGCTCGCTCCCTCGGCCCGCGCCGAGTGTGAGTTCACGATCCACGAGGCGGGGCTGACGCCGCTCGCGAACGGCTCGCTGTTGATCGCGCCACAGAACTACGGGCCCCTCGCCGGCCGGCCGCAGCACGCGACCGAGCAGGTCCTCGATCCGACGGGCAAGGTCGCAAAGGCCGACGGGGTCCCGCGCACCGAGCGGGATCACAAGCTGTGGTCGTCGACGGATCACATGAGCATCTGCCGCGGTCTCGAGGCCAAGCAGCTCTCGTGCACGGAGTTCGACCTGCCCGAGGACCTCGCGAAGCTCGATGGCCACGCGGCGAGCGCGACCGATCCGAAGGGCCGCTACCTCGTCCTGTCGTTCCACGACAAGCAGGACCGACTGTTCTTCGTCAGCTTCGCTGCCGACGGCAAGCGGCTCGCGACGTGGCGGCCTGTGAAGAGCTGTCCGCGGGAGACTCCGAGCGCGATCGTCGGACGAACCGTGATCGATCACTGCCCCGGCGAGTCGAGCGACATCGGAACGCAGCTGATCGTCCGCGATGTCCGCACCGGCAAGCAGCTGGGGCGGATCGAAGGCGCGTTCGATGGCAGCATCGCGGTGATCGACGAGACGCACTTCGTCGTGTACCGCCACGAGCCCCGCGCGCTCGAGGCGTATGACCTAGCAAAGCCGCGCGCCCCGGTTCGGGCGTGGCGAACGCCGACGACGATGGTCAAGCCGTCGATCGTTCACGGAGCGAGTGCAGTGGTCGCGATCGACAAGACCTCACCATGGTCAGCGACGATGCTCGATCCCGCGACCGGCAAGAACCGCGTCGACTTCAGGCTTACGGTCTGTCCCTAACGTAGGTGGGCTCGGTGCGCAGGTAGCGACGAATCAGCGGTGTCGCGACCAGGGTCGTGATGACGGCCATGTAGACGAGCTGGGTGAACAGCGTCTTCGTCAGGATGCCGAGGTCGTAGCCGATGTTGAGCACGACAAGCTCCATCAGCCCGCGCGTGTTCATCGAGATCGCGAGCACGTGGGCCGTACGCGATTCCTCGCCGGCGAACCTCGCGCCGAGGTAGGCGCCGCCGTACTTGCCGAGGAACGCGATCCCGCAGATCAGGCCACACTGGATCAGCTCGGCACTGCCGCCGAGGGTCCCGACGTCGGTGCGCAGGCCCGTGTGCGTGAAGAACACGGGCACGAACAACGTGTTGACGAGCGGCCCGATGCGGGTCTTCCACGCCACCACGAACGGTGCGTGCTGATGCAGCGCGACGCCGAGGATGAAGCCGCCGATCAGTGCATGGAGACCGAGGAGGCTGGTCGCGATCGCGCACCCGAACAACAGGACGAGCACGAACGAGATGCCGCCATGCCCGAGATGAAGCGGCCCGGATTCACTCCGGGCCCCGGGCCCGAGATGGAGGGGCCCGGATTCACTCCGGGCCCTGGGATCGCCGCGATCCTCACCGCGGGTGACGTAGAGACGCACCAGTGGGCGGAGGCCGTAGAACGCGAGACCGCACAGCATGGCGATGCCGAGCGCGCGGATCACGACCCAGCCGATCGAGAAGTTCCCGGCGATCAAGAGCGAGACCGCACCGAGGAGGAGCCAGCCGATCACGTCGTTGATCGCCGCGGCGCTGATCGCGATCGTCCCTGCGCGATGCTTGGAGAGGCCGGTCTCCGCAAAGATTCGCGCGAGGACCGGTAGCGCGGTGATCGACATCGACACCGCGAAGATCAGGACGAAGCTCGTCGACGGTGGGCGCGGCTCGGGGATGTGGTTGTAGAAGTAGATCGAGGTCAGGCAGCCAAGACCGAACGGTACGGCGATGCCCATCGCGCTGACGAGAGCGACCGTCTTCTTCGACGACGAGACCGCAGAGAGCTCGAAGTCGAGCCCGATCTGGAACAGCAACAGCACCATGCCGACCTGGGCGATGCCGGTGAAGGCGGGTGCGTTGCTCGATGCGAAGATGTACGCGAACGCGTCCGGCGCGAGGTACCCGAGCAAGCTCGGGCCGAGCAGGATGCCGGCGATCATCTCGCCGACGACCTCGGCCTGCCCCGCGCGCCGCGCCACGTACGCGGCCAGCCGCGCCGCGATCACGATCACGACGAGCTGGATCAGGACGCGATGTTCGACGACGGTGTTCACGTCACCCGAGGGGACCCTAACCGGGGGGTCGTGACCGTCGCCATACCTTTCGTGCACGGTCGGGGATCACGGCAACCTTGCCTCCTACCCGTGCCGTGGGCTGTGGTATGGCTGCCCCGTGCGTCTCCTCATCATTGCTGCTCTTGCCGTGATGTCCGGGGCTTGTGGTGCCCGGCCCATCGATACACTCACGCTGTCGTGGAAGGGCGTCGACGCGGCGCCGCGCCCGAGCCCGCCTGTCGCGCAAGCCCTGGCCCAGGTCCCGATCGCCTTCGGGCTCCGCGACGTACGGCCGGATCCGACCCTGGTCGGCCTCCAGGAGGAGCCGAACCAGGTCATCAAGACGCCCGATAACGTCGCTCAGTTCGCGAGCGCCCGGATGGGCGAGATGCTGCGCAGCGCCGGGGCCCGCATGGACGAGACAGCGGTCGCCGTGATCGAGACGGACCTCGTCGAGTTCCGCGTCGTCGAGGGCGGTCGGTTCAATGGCCTCGTCGCGCTCCGCGTGACCGTGCGCCGCGGCGGCAGCGCCGATTGGTCCAAGAGCTACGAGGGCACGAGCAAGCGCTGGGGCCGCACGCACAACCCGGACAACATGAACGAGGCGCTGTCGAACGCTCTCGCCGACGCGACCGCCAAGCTCGTCAATGATCCGGCGTTCGGTATGGCCTTGATGGCGGGCCAGGCACCACCACCGGGTGCGCCGGCCGAGACCGGCCCGCCCCCGGGCGGTCCCTCTGCGGGAGGTTGATTCGCGATGTCGGACGGGCCAGACGTTCTCGTTGTCGGAGCAGGGCCCTCGGGTTCGGTCGTCGCCGCGCTCCTTGCTCGTCGAGGCTACAGGGTTCTCGTTCTCGAGAAGCAGCACTTCCCACGGTTCTCGATCGGCGAGAGCCTGCTCGCGTACAGCGCCCAGCTCCTCCACGAGGCTGGGCTGCTCGATGCCGTGATCGCGGGCAACTTCCAGTACAAGAACGGCGCGTCGTTCGTTTGGAACGAAGAGACCGAGGAGTTCAACTTCGCGAACAAGACCTCGGCCGGGCTCTCGACCACGTTCCAGGTCGTGCGATCGGAGTTCGACCACCTCCTCGCGAAGGAGGCCGAGAAGATCGGCGCGACCGTGCGCTACGGCGTCGAGATCACCGCCGTCACGCCAGGCGAGAACCCCGTCGTCACCGCGAAGACCGAGGCCGGCGAGATCGAGACCTATCGTCCGCGGTTCGTGCTCGACGCGAGCGGGTTTGGCAGGACGCTCGCGCGGCTGCTCGACCTCGAGAAGCCGTCGGACTTCCCGGTGCGAGCGGCTCGGTTCGCCCACATCAAGGACGGCATCGTCGCCGGCGAGTTCGACCGCCAGAAGATCCGGATCGGCATCCACCCCACGCAGCGCGACGTGTGGTCGTGGCTGATTCCGTTCCCGAACGGCATCAGCTCGCTCGGCGTCGTCGCGACGCGCGAGCACCTCGCGAAGTACACGGGGACGCCCGACGAGCAGTACTGGGCGATGATCGCCGACGAGCCGAAGCTCCGGCACCTCCTCAAAGACGCGCACTGCGTGCGAGTTCCCGGTGAGATCGTTGGCTACGCCGCCAACGTGAAGACGCTGCACGGCCCCGGCTTCGCCTTGCTCGGCAATGCCGCCGAGTTCCTCGATCCCGTGTTCTCGTCGGGCGTCACCATCGCGCTCCACTCCGCGAAGCTCGCGGCCAACCTGCTCGATCGCCAGCTCCAGGGTGAGACCGTCGACTGGCAAACCGAGTTCGCCGAGCCGCTGATGTACGGCATCGAGACGTTCCGGACGTTCGTCACGGGCTGGTACGACCTCAGCCTTCAGGACGTCATCTTCTACCCGAAGAAGTCGCCGCAGATTCACCGCATGATCTGCTCGGTCCTCGCCGGCTACGCGTGGGATCCGACGAACCCGTACACGGGGCCGGTCTCCGCGCGCCGTCTCCGCGCCCTCGCGACGATGTGTCGCGAGGGAACCTCGGAGGGGACCGACCTCGTGGGTCCGTCGTGACGGGGTACGCGATCACCGGCGCGGCGGTTGCCAACTGTCTGGGCTCCGACATCCGGACGGTGTTCGAGCGCGCCTTCTCCGGCGCCGAGACGTTCTCGCCCGCGACCGCGTTCGCGGCACTGCCGTTCCCGACGGCGCTGGGCATCATGCCGCCGCTCGACGGGACCGACGACGATCGCCTCGACTGCACGCCGACCCGACTCGCGGCCGTCGCCCTCGCGTCGGCCCGCCAGCTCCGCCCCGCCGTGCGCGCAGCGGTCGAGCGCTGGGGCGCCCCACGGATCGCGTACGTCTTCGCCAGCTCGACGGGCGGTCTCGAGGAGACCGAGCGCACGCTGGCTCCGGAACCAGGTCGCCCACCCTCGGGCGCCGGCTATCGCTACGCCGATCACGGAATCGATGCCACGAGCCCCGCGATCGCGCGCTACCTCGGGATCTCCGGCATCCAGATGGCGGTCTCGACGGCCTGCTCGTCGAGCTTCAAGGCCCTCGCGTCGGCGACGCGCCTGATCGAGCACGGGCTCGCAGACGCGGTCGTCGTCGGCAGCGCGGACTCGCTGTGTCGCACCACCATCTTCGGATTCCACAGCCTCGGCCTGATCGCGCCGACCGCCACGCAGCCGTTCACTGCCGATCGCTGCGGCATCACGCTCGGTGAGGGCTCGGCGTACATCGTGATCGAGCGCGCGACGGATGCGACCCGGCACGCGGCGATCGCGTGGCTCGGCGGTACAGGTGCAGCGTCGGATGCGTTCCACCACACGAGTCCACATCCCGAGGGTCTCGGTGGTCAGATCTGCATGCGTCAGGCACTCGACCAGGCCGGCCTGTCGCCAAACCAGATCGACTACGTCAGCGCGCACGGCACCGGCACCAAGCTCAACGATGCCGCGGAGGCCGTCGCGGTCGCGCGCGTCTTCGAGCGTCCGATTCCGCTGACCGCGACCAAGAGCCTCACCGGTCATACGCTCGGCTCCGCGGGGTTGACCTCGCTCGTGCTCGCGATCGAGTCGCTGCGCCGCCAGGAGATTCCCCCGACGGTACGCGCGGGAAACGTCGACCCCGAGCTGGCGACCGCCGTCGTCGACAAGCGCACCCCCGCACGCATCCAGCACGTGCTGGTCAACGCGTTCGGGTTCGGCGGCAGCAACGCGAGTGTCGTCGTGTCGCAGAGCCCGCGGTCATGACGACTCCGATCCAGGTCCTCGGCTCGAGCTTCTTCTCGACCCATCACGCCTCGATCGCCGATGCGCTCGCCGGCACCGAGCGCCCGGTCACGCCTCCCGCGTATGCGCTGCTCGTCGGTCGCGCGCGCCGGTTCACGAGCCTCGCCACGCAGATGCACATCGAGGTCTGCGGCGCCCTGCGCGTCGACGCGACCCAGCCACCGCTCACGGTGTTCGCGACCTGCCACGGCGAGATCCAGACCGCCGATCTCCTGATCGCCGACTTCCACAAGAGCTCCATCGTCAGCTCCGCCCGGTTTGCGCTCAGCGTCCACAACAGTCCCTCCGGGCTGTACTCGGTCGCAACCGGGAGCCACGCCCCATCGACGACGATCACCGGCGACAACGCGTTTGCCGCCGGCTGGCTCGAGGCCGCGCTCACCGCGCTCGATGCCGGCAAGAACGTGATCCTCAGCATCGCCGACGAACCCGTCCCGCCCTCGTTCCAGGGCCCGACCGAGCGCGTGGGTGTCGCGGCCGCGTTCCTCCTCGGGCCCGGGAATGAATCCCGGTCCCTCCACCTTGGGCTCGGGCCCGGGAATGAATCCCGGTCCCTCCACCTTGGGCTCGGGCCCGGCACGACCGGCGGTCGCCGCGGCGAGCTCGCGATCGTTCCGAGCAGCAGCCCACCGCTCGATTCGTTCCAGCTGCTCACGCAGATGGCCAACGCTGCGACGCGTCCCGACCCTTCGACCCTGGCGCTCGGAACGATCCAGCCAGGCATGACGCTCGAGCTGAGGTTTTCATGAGCGAGTACGGCCCGATCACGGACTATCTCCCGCACCGCCCGCCGATGGTGCTGATCGACGAGATCCTCGACGTCAGCATGACGACCGGCCGGTGCCGCACGACGATCAAGCCGGACTGCGTGTTCGCGCTCGACGGCAAGGTCCACCCGACCGCGATGCTCGAGTTCGTGGCGCAGGCGTGCGCGATCGGCGTTGGCGTGATGTCTAAGCGACTCGACCTGCCACCGCGCCTCGGCTTCATCATCGGGTGCCGCGAGATGTCGTTCAGCGTCGACTACTTCGAGGTCGGCGACGTGATCGAGATCAGCGTGGTCAAGCTGCTCGGCCAGGATCTGATCGGTGCGTTCAGCTGCACCGTCGAGCGCAACGGCATCGTGTGCACGACGGTTCACCTGTCCGTTGTCGACGCCGAGCTCGCGGGATCCCAGTTCGCCGCCGCGGGTGAGGCATGAGCGAGCGCAAGGTCGCGTTGATCACCGGCGCGAGCCGCGGCATCGGCGCAGCGATCGCGCGCGCGCTCGCGCCCGACTTCGACCTCGTCCTCACCTGCGTGCAGCAGCGCACCGCGGCGGATGCACTCGCCGAAGAGCTGCGCGCGCTCGGCGGTCAGGTCTGGGTCAGCCAGTTCGACGTCAAGGACGCGACCACCTCGCAGGCCGCGCTCGAGCAACTCCTGACCGAGACGCCGGTGCACGTCCTCGTCAACAACGCGGGCGTCTCGCACGATGCGCCGTTCCCGGGGCTGTCGAAGGACGCCTGGCACAGGGTCATCGACACCACGCTCGACGGCTTCTTCCACGTCACCCAGCCGCTGACGATGCCGATGGTCCGCCGCAAGTGGGGCCGCATCATCAACATCGCGAGCGTCGCGGGCGTGATCGGCAATCGCGGCCAGGTGAACTACTCGGCCGCGAAGGCGGGCCTCATCGGTGCGACCAAGGCGCTGGCTCAGGAGCTGGCCAGCCGGAACATCACGGTCAACGCCGTCGCGCCCGGGCTGATCGACACGGAGATGATCGCCGGGGCCCCGATCGAAGAAATCCTGAAGCACATCCCGATGAAGCGGATGGGAAAAGCTCAGGAAGTAGCGGATCTCGTGGCGTTCCTCGCCTCGGACAAAGCGGCATACATCACAGGGCAGGTCCTGTCGATTTCGGGCGGGCTCTAGCGGTCGGACCTGTGGTACCCAACGGGTCCATATGCGTCGGGTCGTCGTCACGGGAATCGGTATTGCTAGCCCACTCGGGTGTGACTACACGGAGGCGAGCCAGCGGCTGAAGGCCAACGAGACCGGCGTCATCGCGATGCCCGGCTGGTCGGCCGTTAACCACTTCTCACCTCGTGTCGCGGCACCGGTCGCCGTGCCGGAGGCGCTCGAGATCGGACACCGCGACGCGCGCACGATGGGCCGCGTCTCGCAGCTCTCGACGATCGCCAGCAAGATCGCGATCGCGGATGCAGGCATCGGCGAGGAGGAGCTGACCAACGGCACGGTCGGCCTCGCGTACGGCAGCACCAACGGCAGCTCGCAGGCGAACGAGGACTGGTGCCGCAAGCTGATGGCCCAGCAGGGCTTCCTCGGAATGACGGCGACGACGTACCTCAAGTTCATGAGCCACACGACGTCGGCGAACCTCGCGACGTACTTCGGGATCAAGGGTCGCGTGATCAGCACGGTGTCGGCGTGCGTCAGCGCCACCCAGGCGCTCGGCTCGGGTTACGAGATGATCGCGTTCGGGCTCGGCGACGTCATGGTCTGTGGTGGCGCCGAAGAGCTGCACTTCACGCACGCCGCGGTGTTCGACATGCTGCACGCCGCGAGCAAGCAGACCGATCCGAACCTCACGCCTCGCCCGTTCGATCAGAACCGCGATGGCCTCGTCGTCGGCGAGGGCGCCGGCACGCTCGTCCTCGAGGAATACGAGCGCGCGAAGCGTCTCGGCAAGAAGATCTACGCCGAGATCGTCGGCTACGGCAGCAACTGCGACGGCACGCACGTCACCAACCCGCAGAGCGAGGGCATGCGCGGCTCGATGGAGCTCGCGCTCAAGTCCGCCGGCTGTGGGCCCGACGAGATCGACTACGTCAACGCGCATGCGACCGCGACCAGCATCGGCGACATCGCCGAGAGCATCGCGACGCATCAGCTGTTCGGCAACCGCGTCCCGGTCTCCTCGCTCAAGGGCCACATGGGTCACACGCTCGGCGCGTGCGGCGCCATCGAGATCGCGTTCACGATCGCGATGCTGCGCGAGGGCTGGATCGCCCCGACGCGCAACCTCGAAAAGGTCGGCGAGGGCTGCGCACCGCTCGACTACGTGATGGGCGAGTCGCGCACGGCGAAGCTGCGTCGCGTCCTGTGCAACAAGTTCGCATTCGGCGGCATCAACACCAGCCTCGTCCTCTCGTCGATCTGAGTCGGCCCGGGTGCTGAAAGCGTTCGCCATCAAGGGGCTCGCCATCGCGGCAGCCATCGCGGCGATGGTGACGTTGCCCGCGGGCTGGGGCATCGTGGCGACCTGCCTGATCGCGCTCGGCACGGTCGGCTTTCTGACCTACGCGATCGCGCACCCGAGCAGTCAGTTCTTCGCGCCGGTCGTGCACCGGCTCGCCACGACCGACCCGGTCATCGCGCTCACGTTCGACGACGGCCCGGATCCGGTGTTCACGCCGCAGATCCTCGACGTGCTCGCATCGCACAACGCGCGCGCGACGTTCTTCGTGCTCGGCACGCGCGCGGCGCAGCACCCGGAGCTGATCAGGCGCATGCACCGCGAAGGGCACAGCGTGGGAACGCATACCCAGCATCACCGGCTCGGCTTTCACTTCGGCAGCGCGTCGCACGTGAAGCGCGAGATCGAGGACGCGATCGCGGTCGTCACCCCGCTCTTGCCAGCACCACCGACGCTGTTTCGACCGCCACAGGGTCTCCGTACCCCCTGCTTCGCCTCGGGTTGGGCCCGGACGACGGGCCTCACGTGCGTGACGTGGTCGGTGCGAGGACTCGATTCACTGCAAACGACCGCTGGCGCGATCGTCGCGCGCGTCTCTCGGCACCTCGAGGCCGGCGCGATCGTCACGCTGCACGACGGTACGGGCCTCGGCGGTGGTACCGATCGCGAGCCCACGCTCGCGGCGCTGACGACACTGCTCGCCGAATGCAAAGCGCGAGGTCTGCGATGCGTCTCTCTCGACGATGCCGGAGTCGCGCTGTCGTGAGGGAGGGCAAGGGCACGCCGGTGCCGCAATACCCCTACAAGGACGTCCTGCCCGCGCCGGTGTACTGGCTCTATCGGTTGTTTCGCTTGCTCACGGTCGCGTTCGCGTTCGGAGGCTTCTGGCTGGGGACCGTCGCGGTCGGGTGGTTATTGATCCCGATCGTCGTGCTGTGGCCTGGCACCCGCGAGGTCAAGTTCCGGCGCGCGCTGGGTGTCGTCCGGCGCGGCTTCCAGTTCTTTCACTGGTGGATGCGCGTGCTCCGGCTGTATCACCGTACAAGCCAGTTCACGATCGTGCGACCAGACGGCCGGCCCGCCGACACCCCGGTCGTGCTCGTAGCAAACCACCCGACGGTGGCCGATACGACCTCGATCATTTCGCTGTTCCCCAACGTCGTCGCCGTGACCGGGGCTGGGTTCGACAAGAACCCGTTCATCGGGCGCGTGCTCCGGCTGTGCGGCTTCGTTCCCGTCGGCACCAAGATGATCCCGGAGTGCATGGAGCGGTTGCGCATGGGTCTCGACGTCCTGATCTTCCCCGAGGGGACGCGCTCGCCGGCGAACGGCGGGCTGCAGCCGTTTCATCGTGGCGCGTTCGAGCTCGCGGCGCGGGCCAAGGTTCCGATCGTCCTCCTCAAGCTGACCTGCAGCCCACCCGCCCTGTCCAAGCGGCGCCCGATCTGGAAGCACCCAGACCGGATGCCCGTGCTGACGATCGAGCCGTTCGACACGATTCATCCCGCGGACGGCGACCAGGGCAGCAAGGCAACGGCGCGTGCGATCGAGCAGCGCTACTACGAGCTGTTGGGGTATGGTGCGCCGGCCGTTGCGGCCAGCGAGCCGCACCCCCTCGGAGGCGTACAGTGACCACGTCCGTGTTGAATCAAGAGATCAAGCAGCTCATCGTCGAGGCACTCCAGCTCGAAGGTGTCGACCCGGCAACGATCTCGGATACCGATGCGCTGTTCGGCTCGGGGCTCAACCTGGATTCGATCGATGCCCTCGAGCTCGCCACCGCGATCGCTCGCAAGTACGACGTCAAGGTCAGCCAGGATCAGGACACGCGCGATGCGTTCCGCTCGGTCCAGCACCTCGCCGACTTCATCATGCTCCAGAAGAAGTCCGCGACCTAGCTAGACGACGCAGGTGAGCAGCGTGTGGCTGTGCCCGATCTCTTGATCGGCCTCGATGCGCAGCCCCGCCTTGCCGATCAGCTCGTGGAAGTCCGCCGAGTGGTACATGCGGCTCGTGCCGTTCGCCATGCAGCTGAAGTAGAGGCTGGTTCCCTGCACGCACAGCTCGGCGACGTCGTTGGGCTGCCGATCCCAGAACGACTCCATCACGCACAGCCGGCCTCCCGGCGCGAGCGCTGCCTTGCCGCGGACGAGCAGCTGGAGGATGTCGGGCTCGCCGAAGCAGTCGAGGAACTGGCTCATCCACACGACGTCGAACCCCGTCGGGAACGCGATCGTGTGGTCGAGCAGGTTCATCACGACCGAGCGCAGGCGATCACCGACGCCTGCCGCCGTCGCGGCCTGGTGGAGGCGCTCGACCTGGCCGGGGTGATCGAGGACGGTGACCTCGACGGCGGGATCTTTCGTCAGGCAGAACACGGCCCACTTGCCGGTGTTGCCACCGACGTCGAGGAGCTTCGCCGGTTTGGGGTCGAACACGCGCGGGAAGGCGAGCGGAAACGCGCCGTCGGAGTAGAAGTGGTCGAAGTCAAACCAGCTCTTCTGCACGTCGGGCGGTAGCTGGGTCAGGCCCTCGTAGATCGTCGGCCACTCGCCGAACACCTTGAGGCCTGCAGGCTTGCCCGTCTCGAGGCTCTCCTGGAGGTGGAACGCACCCTCGTAACAGACGTCCTGGACGAAATCGGCGTTGATCTTCGTCATCTCGTCGAATAGCCAGAGATAGCCCGCGTCTGTCAGTCGGTAGCGACCCTCTGCCAGCGTGACCAGCTGCACGGCGAGACAGCCCTCGAGCAAAACCCGGGCGGCATACAGCGAGACCTTTGCTTTGGTCGCGACCTCTGCCGGGAGCAGCCCCTCAGACTTTGCCGCATGAACCACACCCAGGACGCCCATCTCCCGCGCTGCCATCGCCGCCTGGAAGAACAGGGGCGAGAACGCGAGCGAGTGCACCTGGTGGTAGCTTTTGGGGACGCGCTTGCGAGGGCCGGCCATGGCAGGACTCTACGTCGTCCCCCCCCCTCTTCAGCATGCTAGACGTGCACGATCAGGCTTGAATTCGGACCTTTGTTAACTACTATCCCGGCGCGTATGGAAACCCCGTCCAGAGAGCAAATCCTCGGAGAAATCCAGCGGTTCATGAAGGAGCTCTTCGAGCTCGAGGCGGACCGTGTGACCCCCGAGGCTCGCCTGATCGAGGACCTCGAGCTCGACAGCCTCGACGCGATCGATCTGGCGGTGAAGGTCGAGGAGCAGATCGGCGCCTCGTTCGACGAGCAGAAGATCCGCTCGCTCCGCACGATCGATGACGTGGTCACGGCTCTCCAGGAGCTGATCGCGAACAAGAACAATCCCCCGCCGGCCGCTCCGGCAGAACCGGCCGCGACCGAGTCATGATCCCGCGTCGGTCCACGCGGTGGAGTGCGCTGGCGATCATCGTGATCCTCAGCGGGCACGCCGTCGCGGACCAGGCTCCCGACGCGCCACCGGCGACGCTGATCTCGGGGGCGCCGGCGAAGGGCGCCGCACTCGACCCGGTGTTCAAGCAGTTCGTGGTCGACCGCCTGAGCTGCAAGTTCAGCGAGGAGAAGAAGATCGCCCTCCTCGCTCGCCCGCTCAAGTCGAGCGGAACGATCTACTTCGCTCGCGACAAGGGCATCGCACGCACGGTGATCAAGCCCAAGCCGCAGCAGGTGGTCCTGACCCGGACGACGTTGAAGATCCGCACCGAGAAGAAGACCGAGGAGGTCCCGCTCGACAAGAGCAAGGACCTCAAGGCGTTCGCGCTGATCTTCCCGACGCTGCTCCGCGGCGAGCGCACCGAGCTCGAGAAGTCGTTCGAGATCGGCCTCTACGGCAGCGACAAGGACTGGTGGGCGCTCGCGTTCACCCCCAAGACCGACTCTCTGAAGAAGATGATCAAGCGCGTCGTCGTGTACGGCAAGAAGACCGAGGCGTTCTCGCTCCAGGTCGTCGAGGCCAACGGTGACACCACTGACACGCGGCTGACCGACATCGTCAGAGACAAGGCAGTTCCGGACTCCGAGATCGCGACGGCCTTCGGGGCCCCTTGAGAGTCTGGCGGGCTCGCGCCGCGACCCTCGTCGTGGTACTCGGAACGGCCCTGGTGTTCGCGCTGGCGGCGCCGTCGTTCACGTTCACGACGAAGATCACCGACTTTCTCCCCGACGACAGCCAGGACCGCGGCGCGCAGATCGCCGCGATGCTCGCCGAGAGTGAGCTGTCGAAGGTCATGATGATCGACCTGTCGGGCGCCGACCCCGGCGCGCTGCACACGCTCGCGACCAAGCTGATCGAGCACCTCCGTACGCAGCCCGACGTCGCCTCCGCGCGGAGTGGCTTCACGGAGGAGGATGCGACAGCGATGCTCGCGTTCCTCGGCGAGTGGCCCGCGACGACGTTCTTGCCACGGTCGGCCTACACCCCCGACAGCATCCGAGCGCGCCTGGCCAACCTCGAGGAGCAGCTGGGCGGCCCGATGGGGGTGGTGATCCGGCAAAGCGCACCGCGGGATCCACTGGGCGGAACATGGGAGCCCCTCGAGGCCCTGGGCGCCGCGCGCGGCACCTCGCTCGTCGACAACGACGGCATCGTGTTCACGACGGACCAGAAGCACGCGTTCGTGTTCGTCGAGACCAAGTCGTCGACGTTCGATAGCGATGCACAGCACGCGTTCCGCTCGGTCCTCGATACCTGGGCCACCACGATGCCGCCCGGCGCCCGGATGCAGACCGCGGGCACGGCGCAGTACGCGATGGCGTCGGAGGCGCAGATCAAAGGGGACGTGAACCGGATCGGCCTGATCTCGACGATCGGGATCATCCTGATCTTCCTTTTGCTGTTCGGCTCGCCGCGCATGATCATGGTCGGCGTCGTGCCGATGATCTTCGGCAGTCTCGTCGGGATCCTCGTCTGCCAGCTCGTCTTCGGCGAGATCCACGGCATCACGATCGCATTCGGGACGTCGCTGCTCGGCGTCGGCCTCGACTACGTCGAGCACTACTACGCGCACTTCGTGCTGACGCCGGAGGTCCCGGCAAAAGCGACGATGCGGGTGGTCGCACCGAGCATCGTGTTGGGCGCGCTCACCACGATCATCGGCTTCATCGGCATCGGTGCCGCCGGCCTGATGGGACTGCGGCAGATGGCCGTGTTCTCGGTGATCGCGATCATCTCGTCGATGTCGGCGACGATCTGGATGGTCCCGGTGTGGATGCCCAGGACGTACAAGCCGCCCCGTACGCTCGCGGCCACGAACCGGATCGTCCTCGCCATGCTCGTTCGGCTGACGAAGCGTCCGTGGAGTAAGATGGCGAAGACGTCGATGATCGTCGTCTCGTCCGTCATCGCGGCCCTCGGTCTGAGCGGCGCCGAGTTCTCCGACAACGTGAACATGCTGGTCAACGAGAACGGGCCGCACGTCCACGACGACCGCGAGGTCCGCGGCCGACTCGGCCCGGAGTCGGGCTCGTTCGCGGTCATCACGGCGGAGACCGACGAGGCGCTGCTCACGGCGATCGGCGCGACAACGAGCGAGCTCGCGCGTGCGCAGGCCGCCGGCAAGGTCGGCTCCTACGTCCAGCTCGACCGCCTGCTCCCCAGCCGGGACGAGCAGACCGCCCGGCTCGCCGCTGCGCGCGCAGCGGTGCCCGAAATCCGTCGCGTGATGACCAAGCTCGAGTTCGTGCCCGAGCAGTTCGACGCCTTCTTCACGAGCCTCTCGGCCACGTCGCCCAAGGTGCTGACGCTCGCGGATCTCCGTCGCTCGCCGCTCGCGCCAATCCTCACCGCCTGGGTGCCCGCCCAGACCTCACCGATCGCGCTGATCCCGCTCGTCGGCGTGACGGACTCCCAGGCACTACAGGCTGCGGTGCCGAGCGCCACGATCATCATCCCGTCGGAGATGATCAAGGACCTGTTCCGCGGGGTCCGCATCCGCACCGTGATCTCGTCGCTGATCGGCGCGGCGGCGATCCTCCTCCTGATGCTCGCGCGCTACCGCAGCCTACGAAAGGCGATCGTCGCGCTCGCGCCCGCGCTCCTCGCCTGCGTCGCTACCGTCGGGACGTTCGTGCTGATGGGCACTGGCCTGACGATCCTCCACGTGATGTCGCTGCTCCTCGTGATGTCGCTCGGCGTCGATTTCGGGATCTTCTTCGTCGACACCACGACCAATCTCGAGGAGTCAGCCCGCACGCTCGTGAGCATCATCACGGCCTCGATCACGACGATCCTGTCGTTTGGCCTCCTCGGCCTGAGCCAGAGTCCCGGTCTCGCCGCGCTCGGGATCACCGTCACGCTCGGCGTTACCTACTGCCTCGTGTTCTGCTTCATCATGGCGTCGATGGCCGGCAACCCCGCCACGACCAAGGTCACGCCACCATGACCCGTACGCGCATCGTGGCGATGCTGGTGCTCGCGGCCTGCGGCGGTGGGACGCCTCGGAAGATCGTGATCCCGACGGACGCGCCCGCCGAGTACCCGGGCGTGCTCCACGACCCGGCGACGCTGAAGCCGAACTTCATGGTCCGGCAGACCCTGACGCTCCGGTCCAAGAGCAAGTACGAGGGCAAGCCCGTCGAGGGCGAGATCGACGCCGTGCTGCAGAAGGACGGCGACAGCATCCTGATCATCGGCTTTGGCCCGATGAACATCAAAGCGTTCACGCTCCTCCACAAGAGCACCACGATCACGTTCGAGAACTTCGTCGGCCGCGAGCTCCCGTTCTCGCCGCGCAACATCCTGGTCGATGTGCACCGCGTGTTCTTCAAGCGCCTCCCGACGCCGGCCGATCCGAAATACTCGGGCGTGCAGCGAGGTCAGCTCGACGGCGAGACGCTCGAGGAGACCTGGCAGGACGGCGAGCTCCGCGGCAGCGTGTTCACCCGCCCGAGCAGCACATTCAAGGGCGCGATCCGGATCCAGTTCGGCACCGGGTGTGCGCCGGACCACTGCGAACCCGACACGGCGATGCTACGCAACGAGTGGTTCGGATACACGCTGACGATCGCCAACGAGAGCTTCGAACGACTGTGACGAAGACGGTCCTCAACATCCTGTCCGGACTGTTCATCGCGGCGTCGCCGTTCGTCCTGTACTGGACGCTGACGAACCACGACATCGTCGTCGCGGGCTTGATGCTCGTCGGATGGGTGATCGTGCGAACGATCCCGATCTTTCTGTCCGCGAAGAAGGAGCAGCGGCACGCGGCGCTCCGCCTTCCCGCGATCGCGCTCGTCTTCGCGCTCCTCGGGATCGCTTTCGACCACCACCTGTTCCTCCTGATCCTCCCGTCGGCGACCCAGGCGACGTTCGGCCTGACGTTCCTCCGCTCGCTCACGACAACGCCGCTGATCGAGCACTTCGCCCGGATGGTGAAGTCCGAGCTCAGCGCGGGCGAGATCGTGCATTGCCGGCGGTGGACCCGGGTCTGGGGCTACTACCTGCTCGTGCTCGCCGCGATCGGGCTCGTCCTGGCAGTGACGGTGTCGCTGAAGGTCTGGACGCTCTACGTCGGCATCCTCAGCTACGTGCTGATCGGAGTGATGTTCTCCGTCGAGTACGTGGTCCGCAAGATCAGCTTTCGTGACTACGGCAAGAACCCGTTCGACTGGGTCATCAGCAAATTCTTCCCCGCGCCGACCGACGTCTGATTCAGACGGTCGCGGTCGCAGCGAGGCGCTTGCCGGCGTTGTGCTTGCCGCGGAGGTCGCGGAACACCTGGTATACGGCCTCGGGGTTCGGGATGTCGATCTCGACGACACCGGCGATCCGCAGCGTGATCTGCGTGCGGATCGTCGTCCGAATCTTCTCGACAAGCGCCTGGTCGATGTACCCGGCGAGCGCATTGGCCGCCATGAACACGGGATGCCCGATCGATTGATCGCTCTGAAGAAACGCCCAGGTCGCGCGGAGGCACTTGATCCGTTCCGCGTCGGGATCCGCGGATTCGCGGATCAGCTTCTTGCAGTAGTGCTCGAACCCTTGAGAGTGCCGGATCTCGTCCTTGCCAATGTTGTGCAGGATCAACTTGAGCACCGGCTCCTTCGTGATCTTCGCGGTCCGCGTATAGTTCACCGCGGCAACGACCTCCGAGATGATGTTGAACGTCAGCATCTCGACCTGCGAGCCGGTCATCGGTGTGATCACGCGGCCCTCGCGGAAGAACGATTCGCTCAGTGGATGACCGACCAGCGATAGCCACTTTGCGAATGCGTGGGGGTGCTTGGTCTCCTCGTAGAGCCAGACCGACAGCCACTGCGTGAAGTCGATGTCGTCCGTGAACAGGTTCATGAAGCCGTGGGTCGCCGAGTACGTCGTCAGCTCGCCGAAGAACGCGCCGCGCACGAGCGAGATCAGATTCGCGTCCACATCCGCCATGCGGATCTGGTCCCAGGGGATGCTGGACATCGTCCAGCGCACGTCCTCGGCAACGTCGAACAGCGAGTAGTAGCTGAGCTGCTGGACGATGTCGGTGACGGGCGGAGCTTCGCTAGACTGCACGATGCCGCCCGGAGAGGGCGAACTGCGACCGAGGCTGACTCATGCCTGGGCACCTTACCGAGATCGGACGGGCAATTGGTCACAGGATGGTCACGGGTTTGGGGGCCCCAATGGGCTTGACTGGCTACCCGGCTAATTGTTTCCTGCCACGCCCGTTTGATGCTGAGCCGACTCCTACCCCCAGACGGAGGTTCCCAGCACGAGCTGGTCTCCCAGGCCCACCGCATCGCGGCCACTCTCGGTCGCCCGACCGGGCGCGTGGTGCTGTCGTGCAGGCATGCGGAGTCCTACGTTCCGGGCCTCCTCGGCGCCTGGCTCGCAGGGGCGACCGTCGAGCTCCTCCCCAACGTCCAGCCCGGCACCCTCGACCGGGTCGATGCGGACCCCGAGATCGCGCACGTCCTCCACGACGTCGCGTCGGCGCAGGGCCGCTCGCCCAAGGCGATCTACGTCCCGGAGCTGCTCGCGGGAACCCGCACGGCGAACGAGCCGGTGGTGCCGGATGCAGCGTGGCCCGCGATCGCGGTCCGCATGACGACGTCCGGAACCACCGAGCGTCCCCGCTACGTCGCCAAGACGATGGCGCAGCTCCTCGACGAGCTCGACGTGCTCGCGACGACCATCGCGCCCGCAAAGGCCGTGATGTCGACGGTGCCGCTGTCGCATCTCTACGGCTTGTTGTTCGGCGCCCTCCTCCCGCTCAGGTTCGGTGCCCGGATCGTGAGCCACGAGGCACTGCTGCCCGTCGACATCGCGGCCGTGATCGTGCGCGAGAGCGTCGATCTCATGATCAGCACGCCGGCGCACCTGCGCGCGATGGCGGAGACGCCGATGCCGCGTGCGCTGCGCGTGATCTCGAGCGGCGCGCGGATGCCGCCCGACCTGCACGTCCGCCTGGTCACTCAGCATGGCTGGAAGGTCACCGACGTCCTCGGCTCCACGGAGACCGGTGGCATCGCGACACGCCCGAGCCCGATGAATGCGTGGGTACCGCTCCCCGGCGTCGTGGTCACGGCCCCCGACGGCCAGCTCGCGGTCGAGTCGCCATGGGGCGGCAAGGTCCGGCTCGACGATCGGATCGATCTCCGCCCGGGCGGCACGTTCCACTACCTCGGCCGCAACACCGAGCTGATCAAGGTCGCTGGCAAGCGCGCTCACACCCACGAGCTCGAGGTCACCGTGCGAACCATCGCCGGAGTGACCGACGCCGCGGTGATCGCGCACGCCGCGCACGGCAAGGAAGCACGCGTCGCGATCGCGATCTGCGTCGCCGCTGGCGCCACCGTCACCCGCGACCAGATCGCCGACGTGATCCGCCATGAGTTCGACGCCGTGTTCATCCCGAGGGTGTTCAAGGTCGTCGCGTCGATCCCGCGCACCGAGCGCGGCAAGCTCGACGGCGAGGCGCTGCGCGTCCTCCTCGGTCTGCCCGGCGGAACGACGACGAACCTCATCCCGTTCCGCCGCATCGGCGCGCTCGAGTACGCTGCCGAGATCCCGGAAGATCTGATCTTCTTCAAGGGCCACTTCGACGCGTTCACGATCTTGCCCGGCGCCGTGCTCGTCGAACGCCTCGTATGGCCGGTCGTCAAGGCAGCGCTCCCCGAGATCAAGGCGCTGCGCGGGATCAAGCGGCTGCGGTTCCGCAAGCCGGTGATGCCGGGCGACCAGCTCGTCGTCACGCTCAAGCAGGCGGCCAACCGGCTGACGTACGAGGTGGCGTGCGACAAGGCCGTCGTCTCGAGCGGGCAGCTCCTGGTGGAGTGATGCGGCTGTGCGCGATCATTCCGACCTACAACAATCCTCAGACGATCGAGGAGGTGGTAGCGCGGGTGCGCGAGCACATCGCCGATGTCGTCGTCGTCGACGATGGCAGCAAGCCGGAGGCGCGTGAGGTCGTCAAGCAACTCGCCGATAGCGGCACGTGCCAGGTCGTCTTCCGCGAGCAGAACGGTGGCAAGGGAGCCGCGGTGAAGACCGGCCTCGAGTGGGCACGCGACCACGACTTCGACTACGCGTTGCAGATCGACGCCGATCTCCAGCACAACACGGCGGACATCCCCAAGCTCGTCGCGGCCATCGGGGAGCCCGCACCGCAGGGCACCCTCGTCCTCGCGCAGCCCGTGTTCGACAGCTCGGCGCCGAAGGGCCGCCTGCGCGCTCGCAAGATCACCGTCTTCTTCGCGATGGTCGAGACCCTCGGCACGAAGGTCGGCGATCCACTGTGTGGCTACCGCGTGTATCCGGTGCAGGCCGCACTCGACGTCAAGGCGCGCGGCGATGCGATGGACTTCGATCCGGAGATCGCCGTTCGCCTCGCCTGGCACGGCTGTTCGATCGTCCACGTCCCGACGCCGGTGATCTATCGCTCGGCCGATTCCGGCGGCGTCTCGCACTACCGCGGCTTTGCCGACACCATGCTGATCGCCGGCGCCCACTTTCGGCTGTGCACCGAGGGCGTGATCCGGATCCTGACATACCCGATCCGGGCATTGATCCGGCGGTTGCGCCGTGGCTAGCTGGAAGAAGCTGCCCGAGGCGGGCACGGTCTTCGGCATCCGCGCCCTCGTGCTGTTCGCCCGGATCTTCGGCCGGCGCGTCGCCGGCTGGTTCCTCTACATCGTCGCGTTCTACTTCACGCTGTTCCGCAAGTCGGCCCGCAAGTCGTCGCGCGACTACCTGCGCCGGATCGGCCAGCCCACGGGATTCTGGACGATCGTCCGCCACATCCACACGTTCGCGCAGGTCAGCCTCGACCGCCTGTTCTTCCTGACCGGCAGAGTGAAGTCGTTCGAGTTCGAGCAGAAGAACCACGACCGGATCGTCGACGCTGCGAAGTCGGGCCGTGGCGTCCTCCTCCTCGGCGCGCACCTCGGCAGCTTCGAGGTCATGCGCTGCCGCGCGAAGGAGTACGACGTCCCGATCAACGTGGTCGTCGACTTCACGAACGCCGAGCGCGTCAACGGGGTCCTCGCGTCGCTCGCCCCCGACATGAAGACGCGCCTGATCTCGCTCGGCACCGATCCGGTCACCGCGATGCTCGAGATCAAGGCGGCGATCGACCGCGGCGAGCTGGTCGCGATCCTCGGCGACCGCCTACCCGACGACAGGACCGGCGCGGCACGCGTCGTTCGCTCGAAGTTCCTCGGGACCGAGGCCGACTTCCCCGCGGGCCCGTGGCTCCTCGCCCACGCCCTGAAGTGCCCCGTCTACTTCGTCGCCGGCGTCTACACCCGTCCCAATCACTACGCTTTGCATTTCGAGTTGCTCGCCGACGAGGTAAAACTCGACCGCAAAGAGCGAGAGACCGCCCTGGCGCGATACGCTCAGACTTACGCTTCCATGCTCGAGACGTACGCGCGGTCAGCCCCGCTGAACTGGTTCAACTTCTTCGATTTCTGGAGCGGTCGTGAGTGAGCGCGCCCGGCTCTCGATCGGAGAAACGCGGGTCACTCACCGCGACGTCGCTCGCGTCGCGCGCGGCGAGGTCACGGTCGCGCTGACCGAGTCCGCTGCGTGGCACGCCCGCATGGGCAAGAACCGGCTCGCGGTCGAGACGCGCGCCCAGTCCGGGCAGCCGTTCTACGGCGTCAACACCGGCTTCGGCGCGTCGGTCGTCAACTCGGTCGCCGCAGAGTATGGCCACAAGCTCCAGGCGAACCTGTACCGCTTCCACGGCTGCGGCGTAGGTCCGCTGCTGAACGCCAGCGAGACGCGCGCCGTCCTCGTCACCCGCCTCTCGCAGCTCGCGGTCGGCTGGAGCGGTATCCGGCCCGACACGCTCGCCGCGATGGTCCGCTTGCTCCAGCACGACATCCTCCCGTGCATCCCCGAGCTCGGCTCCGTCGGCGCCAGCGGGGACCTCACGCCGATGTCCTATGTCGCCGCCGTGCTGTGCGGCGAGCGCGAGGTGTTGTTCCGCGGTGCCATCATGCCGAGCAGCGAGGCGCTCGCGGCCGTCGGCATCGAGCCGCTGACCCTGCAGCACAAAGAGACGCTGTCGATCATGAATGGCACGAGCATGATGACGGCGATCGTCAGCATCGCTCTCGATCGCGCGGAGAAGTTCGTCCGCGCCCACGCGATGCTCACCGCCTGGAACTCGTTCCTGCTCCGCGGTCAGGCCGCCCACTTCGACGAGCGCCTGTTCATCGCCAAGCCGCACCCCGGCGCGCAGAAGTACGCCGCGTGGGTGCGCACGGCCCTCGCCTGCGGGCCGCGGCCCGAGCTCGTCGCCGGCAAGGTCCAGGATCCGTACTCGGTTCGCTGCTCGCCGCACGTCGTTGGCGTGCTCCTCGAGATCCTCGAGCAGAGCTCGGCGACCGTCGAGATCGAGCTCAACGGGGCCGGCGACAACCCGCTGATGGACGAGGACACCGGCGTGGCGCTGCACGGCGGCAACTTCTACGGCAGCCAGATCACGCACGTCGCAGACACGGTCAAGCTCCACCTCGCGCACGCGGCCGAGAGCCTGGAGCGCCAGCTCGTATTGCTCTGCCACTCCACCGCGACGTCGGGCATTCCGGAGAACCTCATCCGCGTCGAGGGCCACAGCAAGGTCGCGCACCATGGCTTCAAGGCCGTCGAGATCCTCGCCTCCTCGCTCGTCGCCGAGGCCCTCAAGCACTCGGCACCCGCGAGCGTGTTCTCGCGCAGCACCGAGGGGCACAACCAGGACAAGGTCCCGATGGGCCCGATCGCGGCCAAGGATCTGCGCACGATCCAGAACCTCGCCGAGCACATGCTCTCGATCTCGATGCTCGCGTGCGCGCAAGCTACCGACGCGACCAACCGCGCCGCCGAGCTACCCGCGCCACTGCGGGCGCTCTACGACAGCATCCGCACGATCGCCGCGGCGACCACCGAGGATCAGCGCCACGACGTGCTGATCACGCGCTGCCTCGACGCGTTCCACGCCGGCGCGCTGCCGATCTCCTGAGCGCGACCCTAGACGCCGCTCATAGGTAAGATCTTGAGCGCGTTTCTCGACGAGGAAAGCAGCGCTTGAATGGCTCCGGATCGACGGGCCTCGGGGGACAGGTCACAACCGGCCCGTCGTGGACGGGTCACAACCGGCCAGTTGCTCCAGGCCGATGTTCCTGTAGATCGGGATTGGTCAGTCCTGCACGTCGCCTCGTAACTTCGTTCGCCAGCTCCGTGGTCCGCACGTGAGCAGATGGGCGTGGTGCAGGAGGCGATCGAGCATCGCCGACACCGCCGCGGTGTCAGGTGTCCACGACGGGCCGGCTCTTGGGTGTCCCCCGAGGATCGGCCCTCAAGCGCCGCGGCCGGAGCTTTGTTCTCGTTCTCGAGGTGCGTGAGTGGTCTCCACAACGATGGCACGTGGCGCGGACGTTCGTGGTGATGCGTAACCTCCCGACGTAGACCACGAGACGCTCGCAGAAGCTCCGGAGGGCGAAATGCTCGATGGGCGCGGACCTTGTTGGTGGCGTGCACCTCGTGATCTCTTGGTAGCCACCCATTCGCCATTGGAGGCCTCGTTTCACCACAGGTCGGACTGGTAGTGGTTGGCGTTTCGAGCGCGAGCGATCGCGCGTTCCACATGGTCGTCCCCGAAGTCGCGCCTGGCCTCGTGCAGGTTGTGGGCCTTGCACCGA
>JANOPP010000057.1:0-14431 GCA_031421915.1 Myxococcales bacterium
GCGCGCGGGTCTGGTCGAGGAGAGCGACGTGAAGCGCTGGCTGCCGCGGACCGGGCCGCTCGATCACAAGGGGACGCGCGGGCACGTGCTCGTGATCGGCGGCGCCGTCGAGATGCGCGGGGCAGTGCGACTCGCGGCGGATGCTGCGCTGCGCGCCGGTGCGGGGCTCGTGACGCTCGCCGGCGATGGCGAGGTGACAGCCCCCGACTCGGTGATGACACGGTCGCTTGGCGATGGCGAGGTGACAGCCCCCGACTCGGTGATGACACGGTCGCTTGGTGGTGGCGAGGTGACCCTTCCCGATGCGCTGGCCGGCGCGATCAAAGGCAAGAGCGCGGTCGTGATCGGGCCTGGACTCGGCACGAGCGCGGTCGCTGCGCGACGCGTGGCAGCGATCCTCGCCGCGGGGATCCCGGCGGTGCTCGATGCCGACGCGCTGAACCTGCTCGCGACGGATCCGGCATCGATCGCGCGCGCGGCGGGGCCGGTCGTGATCACGCCGCATCCCGGAGAGGCGGGTCGGCTCCTTGGCATCTCCACGGCCGCGGTCGAGGCCGATCGCCTCGCGGCTGCGCGCGCGCTCGCGGCGGTGACGCGCGCGGTGGTCGTGCTCAAGGGTGCGCGGACGATCGTCGTCGACGGCACACTCGGAGACGACCACTGCTCGATCAATCCGACCGGTGGACCTGCGCTCGCGACCGCGGGGAGTGGTGACGTGCTCGCGGGGACGATCGGCGCGTTGCTGGCACAAGGCCTCGGTGCGGGCGATGCGGCGCGTGCGGGCGTGTTCGTTCACGGGAAGGCAGGCGAGGCACTCGAGGCGGTACACGGCCGCGGTGCCGTGTCGTCCGATCTCCCGCTCGCGATCGCCTCGGCGATCCGCCAGCTTGCACGGTGATCCCGAACGTCGCCTGGGACGGAAGGCTGTGCGACTTTGCGGCGAGCTCTCCGTCCGGATCCCCAATGCGACCGATCTGCATCGGACGGGAGCTCGTGGGATACGGGCAGCTCCGCGAGGAACCAGACCCACCGTACGGGCCGATCGCGCCCTGCAACCATCGTGAGTCGTGTCGGTGCGCGTCCCACCTCGCGGCGGTGGCGATCCCGCGTCCGCCTGGAGACGCAGCCTGTGTCTCCCCAACCTCGCGCGAAAAAACACGTTGAGGATCCAGTCAGTTGGGCGTGGCACGAGGGGTGCTTTTGACCCCTGCATGACGCGATCGAAGACCAGCTCGAACCACGACGTTCCGACCAGCTCCCGCCTCGTCCGCCGCACGGCGGAGCCGACGCGCACGCTCCGGGTGGTCGAGGGCGGCAAGAGCGCAACGCCCAGCCCGCACCGGGCATTCGAGATCGCGTGCATTCCCCACCAGGCCGAGCTCTACGGTGTCGCGATGCGGATCGCGCGCGACCCCGACATGGCCAAGGACCTCGTGCAGGAGACGCTGCTCCGCGCGATGACCGCGTGGGAGAGCTTTCAACCGGGATCGAATCTGCGCGCCTGGCTGTTCCGCATTCTCACCAATGCGTTCATCAACGGCTATCGCAAGCGCCGCCGCCACCAGCGGTTCGCGAACGAGCGCCCGGGCGACGCGCTGATCGCGCTGTATGGCCGCGACCAGGATCGCACCGATGACCTCGATGAGGCGATGGTCGAGGACGAGCTGTGCGACGAGGTCAAGGGCGCACTCGATCGCCTTGGGCCGGAGTATCGCGACGTCGTCGAGCGCGCGGACCTCAAGGGCGAGAAGTACAAGGACATCGCCGACGCGCTGCATGTTCCGATCGGCACCGTGATGTCGCGTCTGTTCCGCGCCCGTCGCGTCCTCGAAGCCGAGCTGTCGGGCTTCGCCGCGAAGGACTACGGCATCAAGCGCGCTGCCTAAGTCGCTTAGTACTCGGCTTCGCGCGACGCGGGCCACACGATCGCATCGCCAGCGGGGACGTGCTCGCTGGTCAGCTCGCCGCGCGCGTCGGTGTAGCTCGCCCACACGACGCCATCAGGTGTGTGCACGAAGTACTGCTCCTGCCGGACCGGCGCGTCATCCGCACTCGGATCGACGACGTAGAACGTGCGCCACTCGGTCCGGGCGACGGGCGCGCCGACAGGGCCCTGCGCGGCCTTCGCCGCGTTCTTCACATCGAGATCGAGGTCGCCCTCGAGCGCGAGCTTGAGCGCCGGCGCGACGCGCGATCCACCGACGCGCGCGAGGTTTCGCGCCGCGGCGATTCGTACCTGCGGACTCGCATCGTCGCGCAGCATCTGAACGAGCGCCTTCGCAGCATCGTCGTCGCCGGACAGCGAGCCGAGCGCGTGCGCGACATTGATCCGCACCAGCCGCGACTTGTGGAACACGAGTGCGACGAGCGCGGCACGCTTGGCGCCCGAGAGCAGCTCCGTCCGCGTCTCGCGCGGGACGGTCCACAGCGTTCGGCCAAGGGCCCCGGCGCCGTTGATCGCTGCGGCCCAGCCGCCGTGCTTGCCGGCGTAGAGCCAGCGCTCGACCGCCTGGGCCGTGCGCTTGTCCGACGGCTTCGAGCTGAGGATCTCGCCGAGCGCCCACGCGGCGTCACCGACGAGGCGATCGTCCTTGATCGACATCGCGGTCGACAGCACGTCGATCGAGCCTGCGTCGCGCATCTCGCCGAGCGCCCACGCAGCAGCGCGACGGCGATCGGAGGCGGCGTTCTCGACCAGGCCACGCAAGAACGGTGCGTCCTCGGGATTCGCGGCAGCCGCGAGGCCAGAGATCGCCGCGAGGCTGACCTTGATGCCGCCGTCCTGGCTGAGCTGGCGCAGGAGCTTCCGTGCGCTCGGGTCGGCGCGGCCGCGCAACGTGGCGCCGAGTGCACGGACCACCTCGTGGCGCGTCGGTCCGCGATCAGTCTGGGCCTGCAAGCTGAGCGCAGCGACGGCAGCCGGATCGCCGAGATAGGCGAGTGCCGTCGCGGCGGAGCGATGCAGCTCGGTGGGGCCCTCGCGGAGGACATCGAGCAGGGTCTTCGTCGCCTCCGGACGTCCGATCTCGCCGAGCGCATCGATCGCGGCACGCCGCAGCCGCGTCGGATTCCCGGGGCCGGCGAGCGCGGTCAGCTTCGCGGTCGCGGCGCCGACGTGGAGGATGCCGAGGTACTCGGCAGCGAGCACGCGGATCTCGAGATCCTCGTCGGCGAGGTGCTCGACCAGCACGTCGCCGGCGCGGCCGTCGCTACCGATCAGGGGACGTAGTGCCTCCATCGCGGCGAGCCGGATCGCGGCGTCCTTGCTCGACAGTGCGCCGAGCACCGGCACGAGCGCGGCGGGGTCGCCGGTCGCACCGAGCGCCTTGAGCACGAGTGGCATCGCGACGCGACCGCGCTCGAGCTCGGCCGCGAGCGTGGTGGTCGCGCGTGGATCACCGGACTCCGCGAGCAGCGTGACCGCGCTCGCCGGATCACCCGCGATCCGGCCCTGGAGGTGAGCGACGAGGGCAGGGACCGCAGCCTTGCCAGCGACGCGGAGCGCTTCGCGCGAGCCGTTGCGGAGCTGCGCCTGCGAGAGGTTGATCACGAGCGTCCGCATCGCGTCCTCGCCGGCTTTGCCCGCCTGCGGCGTGGCGGCGATCTGACCGAGCGAGTAGGCGACCTTCGCGCGGTAGGCGTCGATGCCCGTGGAGAGCTGCTCGGTCAGCGCGTCGATCGCGTCGACCGCTCCAAGCGTGCCGAGCGCAGCTACGGCAGCGGTCCGGACCTCGTCGTCGGGATCGTTGATGAGGCGGATCAGAGCAGGGACCGCTGACGGATCGCCGAGCTTGCCGACCGCGCGCACCGCGAGGCGACGGGTCTCGCGCCCGGTCTCGGAGAACTTCGCGACCAGCGGGATCACAGCCCGGCGATCACCGAGCTCCTCGAGCTGCGTGATCGTCGCGTTCTTGACGTCGGGTTTGTCGTCCTCGAGACGCGGGATCAGCGCGATCACGACGCTCGGGTTGCCCTTCTTGCCGATCGTGCCGAGGGCCTTGACGGCGCGCTGGCGGACGAGCGCGTCGACGTCGCCGAGCGACCGCGTCAGCGCAGACGTCGCTTCTGCACCGCCGATGTCGCCGAGCGCTTCGGCTGCGACTGCGCGGGTCTTGGGATCCGCGGCGCCGAGCCACTCGATCATCGCCGGGACCGCTGCGGTGGCTCCGCCCTGGCCGAGCGCCTTGGCGGCGGCGTGGCTGACCTTCTCGTCGTCGTCGCCGAGCGCCTTCATCAAGTACGCCTGGGTCAGGCTGACGTCGTACTTCGCGAGCTCGATCACGGCCTCGTGACGCTTGGTCGCGTCGTCGCTCGAAAGCCCCTCTGCATCGACGGCGACATGGCCAGCCCAGTCAAAGGTCCACGCGGACGCGGGGCGCGCCTCGAGTGCCGCAAACAGGACCAGGCCGAGCGCGAGCCGCTTCATCGGGACGAGTATGCCACTGAAGTCCCGACGTGCAGGTCACTCGGCGGGCGGCGTCGCGGGCGCTGTCCCCGGTGGCTTCCCGAGCTCGTCGACGGCCCACTTCACCTGGACACGAAGGCGGTCGGGGAGCTCGAGCTCGAGCATCGCCCGGTACTCCGCACGAGCGCCGGCGCGATCGCCGCGCTTCCACAGCAGGACGGCGAGATTCCGTCGTGGCCGAAAGTCCGCCGGGGCGAGCTGCTTGGCGCGGCCGAGTGCCTCGATCGCGCGCGTGTCGTTGCCCTGGTTGTGGAACAGGAGGCCGAGGTCGTTCCACGACGCGGCGTGGGTCGGATCGGCGGCGACCACACCCTCGAGCTGTGCGATCGCCTCGGGGAACTCGCCCCACGACATCAGCGTCTCGCCGTACTCGCGACGGGCGAATGCGATGCTCGCCGGATCCCTCGCACTCGCCACCGCGCGCTGGTAGTGGACGCGCGCCTGGTCGTGGCGCCGTGCGCGCTCGTGCCCCTCCGCTTGTTCGATCTCGGACCGCACGATCGGCGCCGGCGCACGTGGGACCGGGCGGCCGCACGCGGCGAGCACGAACCCGGCGACGAGCGCGCGCCTCACTCCGACTTCTTGGGCTTCGCGACGCCGACCGCTTGCGGACGCCGCGCCGGTGGAGCGACCTCGATCGCCGACTCGATGTCGTCGGGATCGACCTCGGCCGTCGGCATCGGCGCGATCCGGCGGTGCTGCAGGAAGCCGGGCTCGGAGACTTCCTCCTGGGTCTTGCGATGGAGGCGCTCGATCTCCTCGAACGACTGCTGGCGCGTCGGATCCGGAGAACCGAGCAGGGCGCGGAGCTCGGCGGGCGTCGGCGCCACGACAGGTGTCTCGGTGCTCCACTCGTCTCCCTGGGCGTCGATCCGCGCGGCGAGGCTGGCCGGTACACCACGCGACGACGGCGGGGGCGGCGGCGGAACGATGCCGGGGTACGACGTCGGAGGCGACTTCAGCGGCAGCTCGAATCGCGACATCGATGGCTCTGTACGCCCGGCGTCCTCGACCTTGGGAAGATTCGGCGACGTGATGCTCGCATCGTCGGGCGGCAACGACGCCGACGGACGCTCGTTCGTCACGCGCTCCTCGATCGACGATGACCGCCCGGTGCGGTGACCGAGCGACGTGACATCGTGCGTCGGCACGCTCTTCGGTCCGTCGTCGAAGGCCTCGACCGACGCTCGGCGCAGCGGAGGGGGATTGGTCACGGCGTTCTCGAGATCGACGGGCGGCGGGGGGCCGGCCGTGCGGGACGTCGGTGGAATCGTCGGTGAGCGACGGCCGCTCATCGGCGGCACCGTCGGTGGACGGTGATGTCCCGAGATCGGGGGCAGCGTGGCCGCGCGCTTGCGAGCTTCGCGCGGCGGCGGTGCGTCACTGGTGCCAAACAGGGCGGGTCCGATCATCCCGGACGGTGCGACGGACGGAGCACGCGAACGCGACTCCGGTGGCACGGATCCAGATCCGGCGCGACCATCGACGAGCGTGCTCGGCGGGCGGAGCTCGTCCGGAGGCGGCTGCGTCGCCGGTCCGAGCTTTGCCCGCGGCGGTGGATCGATGGCGACGATCGGAATCGCCTGCGGTGGCGCGGTCGGCGGGCGTTCGCGGCGCGCGGTGACGACGTTCGGATCACTCGGGCGGCGAAGCTCGAACGGCGGCGGCTTGGTCGTTGGCCGCTTCGTCCCCTCGTCGTGGACCGGCAGCGTGGGTACCTCGTCGTCATTGGCCGGGATCTTCGGCGACGACTTCTTGGTCAGCTCGATCGGTGGGTTCGTCGGCGGACGACCACCTTTGATCGGATCGAGCGGCGGTGCCGATGATCGACGGCGGCGACCACGGTCGGTCGAGATCGCTGGCGCGGTCTCGAGCACGCCGATCTCGGGAGACTCGGTCTTCCCGCCCTTGATGTCAGCGGTCTGCGCGAGCCCGACCTCGGCCGGGGTCTCGCCGCTGATCTTCTGATCGCTGACCCGACCGGAGTCCGGCGACGCTTTGACGGAGGTCTCGCGCTGCGCCGGCGCTCGATCGAGCGAGTCGAGGCGAGGGCTCGTCGACGTCGGTGCCGACGTCTCCTTGCTCGCGCTCGCATCCTGCTGAGCCTTCTGCCACGGGTACTCGATGCGGCCGTGGTTCGCGTGGCGAATGGTCTCGCGCAGCGAGTCACTGATCCGCCGCAGATCCGACATCGACAGGCCGGACTCGTCGAGTTGCCCGAGGTGGAGCTTGCCGTAGACGATGCGTTGGACGAGCGAATCGATCGATGCAGCGTCGGGCTTCTTCAGCGTGCGCGACGCTGCCTCGACCGCGTCACAGATCGCGAGGATCGCTGTCTCGCGGCTCTGCGGTGGGTGACCCGGGTACCGGAACTGCTCGATCGAGAGCCCCGCCGGATTGCCCAGCTCCTTGGTCTTGCCCCAAAAGTACTCGAGCACCCCGTTGCCGTGGTGCATATGCATGAAGTCGACGACGCGCTCGTGGAGACCCGCACGCCGCGCAGCCACGATGCCTTCGGTGACGTGCGCGAAGATCGCGTCGCACGAGACCTCCGGCGGAAGCTGGTCGTGCGGGCTCGTCTCCCCCGGCTCGAGGTTCTCGATGAAGTACTTCGGCTGGAGCGACTTGCCGAGGTCGTGATAGTAGGCACCAACGCGCACGAGCCGGCCGCTCGCACCGATCGCGTTCGCCGCGATCTCCGCCATGTTCGCCATCATCAGGCTGTGCTGCCAGGTGCCGGGCGCCTTCTCGGCGATCTGGCGGAGCAGCGGGTTCGACAGGTCCTCGAGCTCGATCAGCTTGCCGCGCGTGATCTCGCCGACGAGCAGCTGATAGATCGGGACGAGCGGGACGGCGAACACCGTCGCGATCGCGGGACCGAGCGCGGCGGCGAACCAGGCCGAGTGCAGCGGATCGCGGAGCACGGGCAGGTGCCCGGTCGTCAGGTACGTCAGGAGCACATAGGTCGCGGCCGTGAACACGGTCGTCACGAGGCCGGCGGCGATCGCTGCACGCCAGCGATCCTTGGGCTGCTCGGCGACCACGAGCCCCGCGACCGCCGCCTGCACGAGCAACAGGATCGCGACGCCGACGTCGAAGGGGCCGAGAAGGGCGACGGTGAGCGCCGCGAGGATGCCGGTCGCGAGACCGGCGATCCGATCGAGCGCCATCGTCGGCACGATCGCGAGGACGGCGACCGGGATGACGAGCACGCTGAGCGACGTCATCATCAGCATCACCTTGACGGCGAGCGCGAGGATCGCGATCGCGACGAGGCTGACGATCTGGACGCGGACCAGGCGCCCTCGCGTCGAGCGCCTCATGTGATGCGTGAAGATCGCCGCGAGCACGAACGTCAGCAGGAAGAACGCGATGAAGGGCAGGGGGCCCCCGGGGGTCGCCACGGCTACGGCGGCGGCATGGCGCGCATCGTCGTCGTTCGCGACCTGCCCGCGGGCGATCACGACGCCGCCGTTCCCGATCCGGCCGGCGGCCGTCTGGAACCCGGCGAGCGCGGGGACACGGATCGTCAACGACGCGGGCTTGCCCGACACGACCTCGCCGGCGCCGAGGGCACCGAGCCAGCGGTCGGCGGTGATCATCGGCACCACGAGCAGCGCGAACGCGCCGGCGAGCACGAGGCCGAGCCACCATGCGACTCGCGGTCGGCGCGGAATCACCCTCGCGAGGGCGCCGCGCGGACTATCGGGATTCGTCGGTGCTCGCAGCGACTCGAGCGACCGTTGCGGGACGGGTCCGGTAGGTCCGCTGCCCATCGGTCAGATACCGATGTCGAATTCCGCGCGCGTACGGCCGCCTTTGAGCTTCGGGAACTGCATCCCGCGCAGGACGCCGTTCAGGCACGCCCACGTGCCGCCCGCCTGCTTGCCATCGACCTTCACGAGCGTCACGCGACCGCTTGCACCGTCGATGATGATGCCGATGCTCGCCTGGCCCGCGCCGGTCTTCTGCAGGCAGCCACCGAGGCGGCCGCCGTGCTTGGAGTACACGCCGTACACGGCGCCCATGTCGAGCGTGCTCGAACCGCTGTCGTCGCCCTCGTCGGACATGTCGAGCGACATGTCCTCGTTGCCGCGCTGATAGCTGCCGCCCGCGCCGGTGCTGCCGCCGCCGGTGCGCTTGCCGCCGCCGGTGCGCTTGGGCGGCGCCTTCGGCATCGACACGCTGACCTTGAGCGATGCGCCGTCGAGGGCCGCGATGCCTTCGACCTTCTTCTCACCGGAGTCCCCCTTCGCCGCCTTGATCACGAAGTACACGGCGCCGGCCGCGCCGAGGACGCCGAGGAAGATCAGGACGTACAGCATGACGCCTTTCTTCTTCTCGCTGCTCTGCACCGCGACCTCGGCCTGCGCGCGCCGCGCGTCGTCGCGCTTCTGCCGCGCGGTCTCGACCATCGGACCGAGCAGGCCGTGCTGCCCGACATCGACGCGAGCGCCGCTGTCCTTGTCCATGATGATGTTGCCGGCGACGATGTCGCCCTTCTCGATCTGCGCGATCACGTCGGCGAGCGAGAACGGGCCGTAATCGAGCTTGCCCTTGCTGACGAGCCACTTCTCGGTCGAGTCGGCGAGCGCGGCCTGGAGAATCCGATCGACGGAGATCCCGGCGGACGACGATGCAGAGGCAGCGATCTCGGTCGCGAGGCTCGCCTGCTGGTCCGCGAGCGACGGTGAACGTGCGAGCGTCGGCACGGCGGACGTCATCATCGCGCCGCCCTTGTTGAGCGCCTCGCCGACGACCTCGCCGAGGACATCGGCGCGGCCGAACCGCTTCGCCGGATCCTGGTGGCAGGCGCGCGCGACGAGCTCGTCGATCTGCGAGTTGACGCCCGGTACGACCTCGCTCGGCCGAGGGCCGCCTTTCGCGAGCGGGCCACCGACGAGGCACTCGTAGAGCAACGCGCCGATCGCGTAGACGTCGGCGGGCCCGTTTGGCGCCGAGCCGGCGAGCATCTCCGGTGCGATCGAGCTGTGCACCGGGATCAAGCGCGCGACCATCGCGGCGATCGTGCCGGCGCCGAGCGCCAGATCGATCACGCGGACGCGGCCAGCGCGATTGACGACGATCGACTCGTCGGCGAGCGCACCGTGGTGAACCTCGGCGAGCGCCGCGGCGACACCGACGATCAGGTTGCCGGTCGCACGCGAGCCGAGGCCCGCATTGCCGGCCCGCACACCGGTCTGCTTCTTCTTCGCGAGTAGATCGCGGACGAGCGAGCCATCGGCCTCCTCGGTCGCGATCCACAAGATGTCCCCGGTCAGGCCCGCGGCGAGAGTGCGAACGAGGTGCTTGTGCTCGGGGAGCGCGGCCGCGGCGCGCGTACCGGCGATGATCTGATCGCGAACCTGCGGGACTCCGGCGATGTTCGCGTGGATGACGTAGATGGTCGCGGGGCCAGCGGGACCGTCGGCCTTGAACGCATCGGCGATCCGCATCGACCAGAGCGGCTGACCGAGCCGGTACTCACCGAGCTGGAGGCCCGGGACGAGGCGCGGCGCAGAGTGGCTGCCAGACGTCGTTCCAACTGCCGTCATCGACGAGGAGACCCCATTTCCAAGACCGCTAGAATAGGGGGCAGCGTCGGCGGAATCAATCGATGGGGCACTTCGCGGACTTCGCGCGGGCGACCGCGAGCGGATTCCTCCCGAGCTGACGTAAGTACTTGCAACCCCGGTCGAGATCGCCCCCCTGGATCAGCGCGTCGGCGAGCAGATACTTCGCTCTGACGTTGCGCGGGTCGGCCTTGAGTGCAAGGTCCGCCTCGGCGAGCTGACCGAGGCGATTGCCGGCCCGCACCGCGGCCTCCGCATTCTTGAGGTGCGTCGCTGCTTCCATGTTGCGCGGCGGCAACCGTGAGCCGGCATCGATCGACGCAGGTCGCGTACCGGCATCCACGCGCGCCGCCACCCCAGCATCGATCGCGGCAAGCGCGACCCCGGCGTCGCCGAGCGCCGCGCGATCAAGCGTCGGCCCGGCATCCGCGACCGCGGCGCGCGGTGCATCGGCGGGGGCGCTCGCGCCCTGAGGGCGTTTCTTCATCGCGACGCCGATCGCGAGGGCGATCACCGCGGCGACCACGATCCCACCGAGGGCCAGATAGAGACCGCGGCGGCGCGGAGGGACGACGGCCACCATGCCGGTCTCGGCGGGGAGGAACATCGGGGCGTTCGGGCGTGGGTCGGTCTCCGCGCGAAGCGGGACCGGCAGGATCGTCTCGCCGGGCGTCACGAGGTCCGGCGGTAGCGCCTGGAAGTATGACGACGCGGACATCGCGGTGCGGAACTTCGCCTTGGGTGCTGACGCCGCGGCACCGCCGCCGCGCTGGACGTAGACCTCGAGCTTCGCGAGCTCTTGGTCGAGCTCTTCGGCAGAGCCTGGCCGATCCTCGCGACGCTTCGCGAGGCAGCGCTGCATCAGCGCGTCGAGCTCGGGATACAGGGACAGCTCGGGCGCGAGCTCTTCGAGATGCGGCGGTGGTGTGCGGGCGTGATGAGTGAGCCACTCGATCGGTGTCTTGCCCTCGAACAGCCCGCAGCCTGTGAACATCGCGAACATCGTCGCGGCGAGCGAGTACAGATCACTGCGCCCGTCGAGCGCATGCCCGCACGCCTGCTCGGGCGAGATGAACTCGGGCGTGCCGAACACCATGCCCGCCTGGGTGAGCTTGAGCGCCGAATGCGACGACGTCTCCGAGCCCTGCATCAGCTTCGCGACGCCGAAGTCCAGCAGCTTGGCGTAGTCGGGATCATCGCCGACCCGCATCAACAGAATATTGTCGGGCTTGATGTCGCGATGGACGAGGCCGCTGCGGTGAGCAGCACCGAGCGCGTGAAGCGCTTGCCGCCCGATGTGAAGCACGCGCAGCGGCGCGAACGGACCATCGACCTCGAGCTCCTTCTGGACGGTCCGGCCGTCGAGGTACTCGAGCGCCATGTAGTAGTCGCCGTGAGGAGTGACGCCGAAGTCGAGGACCTTCACGGCATGCGGCGATTCGACCTTCATCGTCGCGCGGGCCTCGCGCGCGAACCGCTGGAGTGCCGTGTGATCCGCCGACAGGTGCGGCTTGAGCAGCTTGACCGCGACGCGGCGATCCATCGCCAGGTGCTGGGCGCGGAACACCGAGCCCATGCCGCCCTCGCCGAGGACGGCGTCCAGGCGATAGCGACCGTCGAGAACGACGCCGACGAGACCTTCCGCGAAGCTTCCCGACACGACGTGACTAGAAGCGCATGCCGTTCTTCAGCCGGAACGAGAACCAGTCCCAGGCCAGGTACGCAGCGCCGCCTGCTGCTGCGACCACGGCGATGACCGGCGCGCCCGCGACCGCGATCACTGCCACACCCGCCCCCGTGACCGCGGCGATCGCGCCTTTCCGCTTGGCGACCACCTTGTTGCGCTGCACGAGCGAGCTCACCAAGGGAGGCTGCACCATGGCATGGCACCTGTCAAACCTCCGTGGGCGACTGGACACAGGTCGTGCGGGCGTCCAGACACAGCGTCCCGGACTACCGCATGGGGGCTACTCCGCGGCGTGGCCCCGCGTATGCAAACTCCTGGATCTGCTACCACCCATGATAAGAAGGGGAACGATGTCGCAAGGCGGTGCCACCAGAACCACGAAGCTCGTCCGGCGTCCCCAGCACGGGGGCGTCCTCCTCGGTCTCGCCGGTGGGATGCTCGTGGTCGCGGCCGGCTTCATGGGTGGTTACTACGTGCTCGGCACGCGCAGCGAGGCGAATGCTGCGACGGTTCCGCAGACCAAGACCGAGCCCGTCAAGGCAGCTCCGTCCGCACCGATTGGCTCGCTCGACGCGCTGCTCGCGCAGCAGGTCGAGGTGCACGTCGCCGGTGGCACGCAGCGGATGACGTGGGCCGAGCTCGGCGTCGAGGTCGACAAGGACGAGGCCGCTCGCTCGCCGTCAACGGATCTCAAGGCGCTCGCCGACAAGGGCGCGCTGCCGGTGCGCCTCGATCGCGAGAAGGCGATCGCCGCGCTGCTCCAGCTCAAGGCGAAGCGCGACAAGGCGCCCGTCAACGCGTACCTCGATCTCGAGGCGCGCGTGATTCACGACGACAAGCCGGGGCAGGGTCTCGACGTGTTCGGATCGCTGCCGCGGATCGCTGCCGCGGCGCGCCAGGGAGCCGCGAAGGTCGAGCTCTCGATGGTTGCCGTTCCCGCCACGATGACCAAGGCGACGATCGGCATCGACGATATCTCGCAGGTCCTCGGTCACTACGAGACCAAGTTCCCCGTCGTCGATCGCGATCGCAACTTCAACCTCAAGCTCGCGGCCTCCAAGGTCAACGGCTACGTGATGAAGCCCGGCGAGGAGTGGTCGTTCAACGCCACGGTCGGCGAGCGCTCGCAGAAGATGGGCTACAAGGTCGCGCACGTCATCACCGCCGGCGAGATGGTCGACGGCCTCGCGGGTGGCACCTGCCAGATCTCGACGACGCTGTTCGGCGCAGCGTTCTTCGCCGGCCTCGACATCGTCAAGACGACGAATCACTCGCGCCCGTCGACGTACACCCCGCTCGGGTTCGACGCGACGGTCGTGTGGCCCGACACCGACCTCAAGCTCAAGAACCCGTACGACTTCCCGGTCGTCCTCCGCTACGTCGTCGCGAACGGCGAGGCGAAGGTCGAGGTGCTCGGCAAGAAGCGTCCGTACGACAAGGTCGTGTTCGAGCGCCGGGTGATGGAGGAGACCCCGTTCGGTAGCGAGGAGCGTCTCGACGAGGAGATGCCGCTCGATCAGACCAGCCTCGATCAGGCAGGCTTCAATGGCTTCCTCCTCGAGCGGTTTCGCCGGTTCTACAAGGACGGCAAGGTCGTCCGCTCGAACAAGTGGGCGGTCCGCTACAAGCCGGTCACGGAGTACATCCGTCGTGGCACGAACCCGGATCCGAACGCCAAGATGCCCGCGATCAAGGAGCCGCACGGCCCGAAGATGCCGAAGAGCGACTCGTTCTCGATGGCTCAGTAGCTACGCTGCGGGAGCCTGAGGCTCCGCTTCCTTGCCGCGCAGGAGCAGTGCCGCAGCGAGGTAGAGCACAGCGCCGATCAGTACGACCTTCTGAAAGCCGAGCATCATCGCCAGGCCGAGGGAGCCCACGCTCGCGAGCACACCGGCGGCGCCATTGACGGCCCAGAACCACGCCTTGTCGGTGTCGCCGAACCGGATCATCCCCGACGGGAACGCGAAGCCCATCAGGAAGCCTGGCGGGACGAGCAGGACGAGCGCGATGATCACGCGCAGCGGGAACCCGAGGCCGAGCGCACCTGTCAGCACCGGATCGAGGATGAAGTTCAGGACGACGAGCATCGCAGCAAGCGATGGCGCGAGCCTCTGGACCTTTGGAAGTGGGATCCGTGACGCGATGAACGATCCAGTTCCGGCGCCGAGGAGTAGCGCCGCGATCACGACGGTCGTCGCGTACGACGGGTGACCGAGGAACAGGATGAAGCGCTGGATCCAGCCGGCTTCGACGAGCATGAAGCCCAGCCCGATCGATGCGAAGTAGGCGCTGCCGCGCCAGAACCCGGCTGCACCCTTGCGGCGCCGAGCCATCAGGAACGGCGCGAAGAACAGCGCGATCGTCGCGATCCCGATGATCACGATCAACCGGCGCAGCAGGAGGACCGAGTGCTCGTTCGGTGACAGGTTCGGCGCGATCTTCGGATCGACCGAACCGAAGATGCCGACGTTCTGGAAGAAGAACGGACGGTCGTCGGTTGGCGGCGACAGGTCGACGCCGTGCTTCGCGAGGAAGCCGGCGCCATCGATCAACACGCGGGCGACCGGCGACTCCTGCGCCGTCGCGGGCCAGTCGAACGTGTAGCCGCGCTTGGCGAGGAGCTCCTTCGCCTTGGCGAGATCGGCGTCGGTGAACGGCTGCCGCGAGACGAGCAGGTTCGAGACCCAACCGCCACGAATGATCAGC
>JANOPP010000058.1:0-1514 GCA_031421915.1 Myxococcales bacterium
TGCGGCGTTCGCGAGGTCGGCGCGGATCGCATCGGCGACGCCGGGGTACTGGACCTTGACGACGACCTGCTCGCCGCTCGGCAGCGTCGCCCGGTGGACTTGACCGATCGAGGCGGCGGCGAGCGGCTTCTCGTCGAACCGCGCGAACAGGCGCTCGAGCGGCGCGCCGAGCTCGCGCTCGACCGTGTCGCGGACGAGTGCGAAGTCCATCGGGGGAGCATCGGACTGGAGTTGCTTGAGCTGCGCGCGGAACTGCTCGGGCACGGAGTCGGAGATGAACGACATCATCTGGCCGAGCTTCATGAACGCGCCCTTCATCGAGCCCATCGTCTCGGCGACGCGCTTGGCCGCGGACGCGCGCTGGGCCTCGTCGATCCGGTTCCGGCCGGCGCGGCTCGCGAAGATCCGGCGGAGCTTGGCTCCGAGCCAGGACGCGGACAGCGCCGCGGACATCCGGCCGATCCGCGCGAGGCGACCGAGTCGCCCCGAGGGGAGGTGACCGCGACCGATCAGGAAGCCGATCGCGACCAGCGCGAGCAGGATGCCGAGGGTCACCATCCAGAACACAGCGCTCGCATACCGCAATCCGGGGCATTTCGCCCCTCGATCCTGGGTAGACCGGCCTGCGCGGGCGTACGTTCAAGGACGGAAGGTTATTCCCGGGAGGGGAGACCGGTCCGTCGACACACCGAGGGGAGCGAGATGAAGAGCGTCATCGCAGCAAGCACGGCCGTCGCAGTGATCGCGACGAGCCTGACCGCCGGAACCGCGCAGGCCTTCTGCGGATTCTATGTCAGCGGTTCGAACGAGAAGATGTTCGCCGACGCGACGCAGGTCGTGTTGATGCGGAACGGGACCAAGACGGTCCTGTCGATGCAGAACGACTATCGCGGTCCTCTCGAGGACTTCGCGATGGTTGTTCCCGTGCCGACCGTCCTCAAGGAGGGCGACGTCAAGGTGGTCCCGAGGATCGTGCTCGAGCGCGTCGATTCGCTCGGCTCGCCGCGCCTCGTCGAGTACTGGGAGCAGGACCCGTGTCCGCCACCCGCACCGCCGCCGCGCCCGTACCGCGAGCGGTCGATGAAGATGTCGATGGACATGGCGCCGAGCGCACCGAGTGTCGCGACCGGAAGCATGGGACGCGGAGGCGGCGACGAGGAGGACGCGCCGAGGCGTCAGGCGGTGCCGCCCGTGCTCGCCAACTTCTCGGCCTATCCGCCCGCGCTGACCGCAGGGGTCGCGACCCCGGTCACCTGGAGCTACGACTTCGCGAACGAGCCGTGGCCGTCGCCGACGTGCATCGTCGACAACGGCGTCGGTCGCGTCGGAGCAGGCCAGGAGACCAAGGTCACGCTCGCCAAGAGCACCGACTTCACCCTGACGTGCTCCAACTCTGCCGGCCGCTCGCAGAAGCAGGTCCGACTCAACGTCGTCACGGTCGAGGCGAAGTACGACGTCGCCGAGTACCAGATCGTGATCCTGTCGGCCGCGGAAGCAACCGGCCTCGATCAGTG
>JANOPP010000059.1:0-6727 GCA_031421915.1 Myxococcales bacterium
AGCGTGATGTTGTGCAGCTTGAACTCGGAGAAGCCGTCGACGTGGGCGCGGCCCGTATCCTCGACGGTCGTGCCGTCCGGGTACTTGAGCTTCTGGCGTGACCGGTAGGAGTCCTTCGCCTCCTTGATCGTGAAGATGTGCTTGTCCTCGGATTCCTTGTTGAGGATCTCGATCTCGTCGACGAGCACCCAGGTGATGCCCTCGAGGTCCATCTGCGGCTTGGGGGCCGGCATACCCTTGACGCCCTCCCAGTCCTTGATGTCCGCGATCTTTGGAGCCTCGTCCTTCTTGTCGGGCGCCGCGATCATCGGCTTCTCGCCGGCGACGGCCGCCAGCGCGATCTCGGCGCACTTCGCCTGATACGCGAGGAGGTTCATGTACGCGTCCATCGTGTTCTTGTTCTCGGCGAGCAGGCCGCGGAGCACCTCGACCTGACGGCGGTACTCGGAGAACTCTTTCTTCTGCGCGATCGTCGGGTGATGGACATCGACGTCGAGCGCCATCTCGCCCTCGGTGTCGATGATCAACCGGAAGCAGTCGAAGACGTTCTTGAGGTCGATGAGGTTCGCATAGACGAGCATCAGGGCCGAGTTGCACGCCTGGATCACGTCGTGCGACGAGATCACGCTGCGCCGCGAGTACTCGATCGCCGCACGCCGCACCTGGTGCAACAGCGTCTCGAGCCGGAGCCGGAGCGCCGGAGGCAGTGTCGAGCCCATCATGCCGCCCTTGGGCGTGAACCGCATGTCGATCTCGTTCGCCTTGGGGTCGGCCGGGTCGCGCGCATCGCGCACGCGCTGGACGCCCTTCTCGAGATAGATGCGCGCGAGCTCGACCTCGCGCGATGCATCCGGCTCGGTCTGCGAGAGCTCGACGCGACATGACTCGAGTACGCGGCGGTGGCCCTTGTACTCGAGGTTCTCCTTGTACGCGATGAAGTCCGTGAGCTCCTCGTAGTAGCGCAGGACGATGTAGACCGTCTGCGGGAGCCGGAACTCCTCGAGGTTGATGTTGCGGATCGTCGCATCGAAGATCATGAGGTCGTTGCCCATGCCATCGATCGCGTAGCCCGGTTGCACCTCGACCGAGAGGTCGCCACGCGCACGCGCGCTGACCTTGAGGTCACCGGCGTAGCCGTAGACGATGCCCGAGCTGTGCATCAAGCGGTTGTGGAGCCGCCGCTTGTCGATGTGGTAGCGCTCGGCGTCGTTCCAATCCTTCTCGGTGGTGAGAAACCCCTTGAAGAAGTTGATGCGCTTGAAACCCTGCGGTGCTTGATCACTCATTGCTTGTCTCCAGCCGGAGGCTCCGTCGACTCACCCTCGAGAGGCTCGACCACTTCAGCGCCGATGCCGATGCCAGAGCGCAGGCCGATCGCGAAGAACTCGCGAAGCTCGACATCACCCTTCTCCTCGGCAAATCGTAGGTAGTAGTGCGTGTGCGCAGGCTTCTCCATCGAGATGATCTGATGGATGCGGATCACCATGTCAGGCGTCACCGTCTCGAACTTGATCGGCATGTTGACGATGAAGCAGTGCGCGAGGTCCATGGGCGGCAAGATCACCGAGTCGAGGCCGACGCGTGCGCCGATGTCGGCGCCCTCTGCTTCGACGCGGAACCCCTTGAACGGCCAGGTGTTCTCCTGGATGTCGGGCTCGTGGCCGGTGAACAGCATCAGGAACAGCGCGAGGCCGCGCTTGGTTCCGCGGATGCGATAGAGGTCGACCGCGCGCTTGATCAGCGCGCGCTTCTGCGGCTCCGGCCAGTCGAGATCGAGCGTGAACGCCGTCCAGCCCGAGAGCCAGTCGAGGAAGTCGAGCGGCGCGACGTGCGGGTCGTAGAACCGCCAGCCGTCGATCAGGTTCTTCTCGATCGAGTCGAACATGTGCTCGAACACGAAGCAGACTTCGCGGACGAGATTGCGGCCGACACCGTCGGACCGGCGGTAGATCGCGGGCAGGTTCTCGAGCAGACCGCGGCGCGCGACCCAGATCGTGACCTCGGATCCTTCGTAGACCATCTGGCCACGTGCAGGCTTCTGCTCGAGGACCGTGTCGCGATCCTCGTAGCTCTCGCGATACAGGGTCACGACCTTGGTCAGGCCCGCATCCTCGAGGAGGATCTGGGCCTTGACGACCGGTCTGCCCACGACGTCCGGAATTCGGACGACACGGCGATTGAGGAGCGCGTCGGTTGCCATCGTTACTTGATGTCGTCTCGGACTTTTTCCGCAACGTGGACGTGAACGAGGAACGGCAGCTCGTCGTCATCGAGGCGGAGGTGCTCGATGGTGACGTTACGTAGCTCGTCCCGAAGCTCCAGTGCATCCACGCCCTCGACGCCGGGCACTTCCTCGGCGAGGTGGATGAGCTCGGTCTTGAGGACCGGGCGCCCGAACTCCCAGCCCTTGCCGTCGCGACCACCCACCAGCGAGTGGAGGTAGCGACGCAGCTTGAGCTCGATGTCCCTGCGCAGACGATCCGAGGTCCCGACGGAGCGGCGGATCAAGACGACCCGCAGCGACAGGTCCTTGTAGCGAGGCCGCACGACGTTGAGCACCGTGCCCACGAGCTTGCGATCGTCGAGGTAGCGCTTCACGTAGCGGAGGACCTCGTTTGACGGCACGAGCCGCCGCGTCAGCTCCTCGACCCGCGTCTCGCCCTTGGGGACGAGTGCGAGGGTCACGTGACCACGGTTGGACCGATCGGGGACGCAGCGCGCACGCGCGAGCGTCGTCGACGCTCGCAGGGCGAGCATCTCGTAGTCCTCGGAGGTCACGGCACGATCGCGACTCTTGATCGTGTACGGGGCGCGGTTCTTCGCCTCGTCGATCGTCTCGCGGTCCGCGCCGCCCGTCGACGGCAGCGGGTTGACCACCGACTCGATGTACGCGAGCGCACGGCCGAGTGAGGTCAGCGTGCCGGCGTTGACGTTGCCCGACGACCCGCCACCGATCCGGTACGAGCGCGCGACGATCGAGTTGCGTGCTTCTGTCGGCACGATGCCGCGGCGACCGTCACCGAACGTGATCAGGCCGCTGACGTAGTCGAGCGTGTAGTGCCGGCTGCGCGGGCCAGAGGCGAAGAAGCTCTCGACACGCTTGTAGCGGACCCACACCTCGTTGTTCTGCGGGTTCTCGGGCTCGACCGGGCGCGAGGCATCGGGCCCGAGGTCCACGATCTCCTCGAGTGCCGGCTTGTTGCGCTCCTTGACCTCGACCATCTCGTCCTCGAGGAGAGGTCCACGCAAGAACCGGAACTGCTGCATCGGCGAGCCGTCGGAGTTGCCGAGTGTTTCGTCGCGGATCGTCTCCTGGTGATACGCGTCGATCGCGTTGGAGACGACCATCCGGATCCGTGGCGGCTTGACGTAGCCACCCTGCTCGAGGCGCGCGCGTAGCCAGTACCGCTCCTCGGTGAACTTGCTCGAGATTACCCAGTCGTCCGGCGCGTTGAAGAACGCGAACCCTGAGCTGGTGAAGCCGCGCGTCTCGTCATCGACGGCGAGCGGCTCCCACTCGCGACCGTCCCAGTACTCCCAGACGACACGTTGACCGCTCTCCCACGCGAGGCGACGCATCGTCTCGTACTTGTCGAGCTCGGTCGTCGCGACCTCGGCCTCGTCAGTCGGCAGCGATCCGAGGCCCAGCTCCTCTTCGAGCTGGAAGTACAGGCCGAGCGGATCGGTCGGCGGCTTCCCGGAGAACCCGAGATACATCGCCGGCGACTCCTCCGGCTTGGCGTCGAACGGCTGGAAGATCGTGAACTCGGTCCGCGCGACCTCGGTGACGTCCGTGTACTGGAAGTCGTTGAACGCGAGCACGTGTCGCACGTCGCGATAGTCCTCGCGATAGCGGAACGTCATCGAGCGCAGCGCGGGCGGTCGGAGCTGGCGCTCGTCCTTGAACACCCACTTGTCCGCCTCGAGCGTGTACGTGCCCTGCTCGCCGTAGTCACCCTTCTCGATGCGCACGCGGATCCACCGGCACGTGACGCCGTTGATCTCCGACGGCTGCATGTCCTTGGGGCGGCGGAAGCTGACGGTGCCCGACTGCGAGAGCGCCTTGGTGTCGTCGTGGAAGCCGACCTCGTCGCCGGCACCCGGCAGCGCGCCGCGCGGTGCGGAGCGACCGAGGTGACGCCAGCGCTTGCCATCCCAGTACTCGAACGCGAGCACGAGCTGCTCGCTCGGATTGGGGCGAGGGATCACGCTCGAGTCGGCGAGCAGCATCTCGATCGAGATGTAGGCGTCGGCGGTCTGCAGCAGTTCGTCACACGACAGGTACAGGATGCAGTCGACCTTCGGATCCTTGCCGAACGGATAGATATTCTTGCCGAGGTCGAGCGCGAGGAACGCAGCGTTGTCGAGGTTCGCGTACGCCTGCGTCGGCAGAAGCCCCTCGCCGACGATCTCGACGCGCGCGCGGATCGTATCGATCTCGGTGTCCTCGGGCGACTCCGGGACCTCGGCGAGCCGGCCGCGCATCCACAGGCCCTCGATGTGGTTGACCGTCGTCGGCTCGAACCGCAAGGGCCCGAGGAACGAGACCTCGCCGCGATCGACCTCGATCGTCGCGGGCTCGAGCTCCTTCCACCGCGTGCCCTCCCAGTACTCCCACTCGAGGAGGCGCGCGAGGTCGCGGCCACCGCGCTCGGGGGTGCCGAGGTACACGCGCAGGAGCGACGCTTCGCCGGTGTTCGCGAACCGCGGATCCGAGAGGTACAGGTAGCGCTCGATACGCTGAGCACCCGCGAACACCTCGAACGGCGCCTCGTTCACGCCGGGTGGCGGATCGATGTAGCGGCTGTTCTCGGAGTAGGCCTCGTCGTAGTACGTGAAACAGCGATCGGGCTTCGCGGACGTGACGATCGCATCGCGCGCCGTCTCGAACGTGACGGTGTGCTCCTCGGTCGCGTGCGGCGTCGAGACCTGGGTGCCGCGCGGAACGCGCTGCTTGGTACCACCCTCGACGAGGTTGAACCGGCAGAGCGCCTTCGCCGCCCGTGGTGCGCGCAGCTTGATGCCGAGCAGGTTCAGGAAGGCGACGTAGTTCTTGTCCGGAACCTGATTGAGGCGATAGATCAGCAGGTCGGTCATCCACGCCGCGAGCTCGATCAGCGTGATGCCGGGGTCAGACGGGTTGTGATTCGTCCACTCCGGCGAGTAGCGCGGAATCATCGAGATGGCTTCCTCGACGATGTCGTGGAAGGTGCGGTCGTCGAGCTTCGGCGGTGGGATCATGGGGATGGATCAACTTGTCGTCGGCTACGCGCCGTTGTGGCCGTTGGTCTGAGCGACCGGTTCGTCTTCTTCGTTCTTCAGGTAGAACGGGAACACGAGGCTACGCTTGTCGTGCTTCCCCGCGATCACGTACTCGATGCGAATGTCGAGGCGGTTCGGCTCGTCAGCATTTCGCACCGCAGTGCACACGCAACGATCGATACGTGGCTCGAACTTGTAGATCGCTTCCTCGCAGTACACCTCGGCGCGGCCGGCGGTGACTGCATTGTTCGGCGCGAACATCAGGTCGTGGATCCGGCAACCGAAGGTCGGGCGATTGAGGCGCTCGCCGGGCGCGGTACCGAGGACGATGAAGATCGACTGGCGGACGTTCTCTTCGAGTTGCGAGCTCGAGACGCCGCCGTTGAGATTGATCGACACGGGGAACCGAAGGCCCTTGCCGAGAAAATCGCGATCATTCGACATGGGCTACGAGAACCGGCCTTGGATGAACTGCTTGCACTTGCTGCACGAGATCTTGGTGCTGTTGTCGATCTCTTCGATCGTCAGCGGACGGTGATTGCAGTACGGGCAACCGACCTCACTCGGGCGCCCTGCGGCGACCATGTCGAGTACGTCCTGCCATGCAATGAGCGCTTCCTCGTCCACCGCGAGAATCCTTTCGTTTCGACCCCTTCGAACGAAGACGAATCGTAGAAAGACGGCTCGCCGCGGTCAACGCGTGGCGAGTCATTTCGCCGCGCGGACCGCCCTACCCCGACCACAGACAATCTGTGGTTTTCAGAACCGGCTACGGCTTGTCTTTGCCGTCGGGTTCGGGGCGGTTGCGCCCGGTACCGGTGCCGTCGACGCCGATCTTCGCCTGCGCCTCGCGCTCCTTGGCGTCGACCTCGAGCTCGACCCGGGACTCTGCAGCGACACTCGGGTTCCGGATGGTAGCTGCGGCGACGTTCGCCTGGCCCTGGACGGAGGTCGCGTCGACCGGTGAGTTCTCGCGGATCGCGTCGCCGGCCAGGATCTGACCCTCGACACGCGCCGCATCTTGCGGCTGCGAGTAGGCGAACTCGGCCTTGGTGCGGGCGTTCTCGGCGGTGCTGATGTTGGCTCGCGCCTTGTCCGCCTCGAGGGAGACCTTCGCCTCGGTCGTGCTGACCTGGCTCGCCGGACCCGAGAGACCTGCTCCTTCGATCGCGCCGTCGCGCACCGATGCGGTCGCCTTGCCTTCGAGCTCGGCGCTGCGCGCCTCCACGTTGACCTCGCCCGTCGTACCGACCTGCGAAGAGACCTTGTTCTCGACGACGCCTTGACCGCCGCCCTGCAGCACCGACGAACCGTCGGGGCCGACCCCGCGCGAGACCTCACTCTGGACGGTCTCGCCGGAGACCTTGGACTGCGCTTGCTGGCTCTCGTTTGCGATGTTGCGCGTTCCACCGACGACGTCGCCCACGACGTTGAGATCCGTCGTGCCGGTTCCCGTCGAGCCGCT
>JANOPP010000060.1:0-2948 GCA_031421915.1 Myxococcales bacterium
GCTGGGTTCGTCCTCGTGACAGGGCTCGGTGCTCTCATCACGAAGCGCTTGGTGTGCCCAAAGTGCGCCGAGTACGCTGGCAGGCAGAGGGTCGGGGACATTGTCTCATCTCGTCCGACGCACGCCCGAGTCGACGGAGGCGCCGATCGCCGCTTCAAGGACAACCCGTACATTCACACTTACGAAATCAAGTGCACATGCACGAAGTGCAGTCATCGGTGGTCGTTCACGCGCGAACGCTGAGCGATGAGTCGAGCTCTTCTTGGTGAACGGGTTCCGATCACAGTCTTGGCATTCGTCACCGCGTGCCTGTCACATCAACAAGATCCGCCTCAAACGGTTTCGTGGACCGAGGCCAAACCAGAGCCGGTGATAGTCGTTGTCGCGGAGCAGACTCCTCTTGCCGGCATCGTGGTGAACATGTCGACCTGTCGACGCCGCGGAAAGGGTCTTGGGATATCCGAGTGACGAACTCCGACCACGACGACCTGGAAGTCTTGTGGGATAGCAGTCGCTACATGTCGTCCGAGGGCTACTCGACCACATTCGAGTCGCGCGATGAACAGCAGCTCAACATCCCGAAGGGCGGAACGCTGGAGACGGTGATCTTTCCGCGGGTCTTGCGGCCGGCCGTCGACTCCGGCAACGAAGATCCTGAAGGCGAGTGGGTTCGTGGCGTCTGGGTGGAACTTGTTTTTCGCAGCGGCTCTGAACGACTCGCGTGGACCGGAACGTCCCCCATCGCCGAGATAGAGCCTGCATCGCGTTCGAGAACGCACACCCGGCAGGCGCCTTCGGATTCCGGCGGTGGTTGTTCGCGCGGATGCCGACGTGGAAACTCGTGTATCGATTGTTCCAAGACGTGTCGCGGCGGATCGAGCCACCGAAGGCGGCGACGCTAACGCGTTCCGTTGAAGCGAGCGGCAATCGCAACGCCATGGTCGGTAGACAGTCCCGCAGCGCGACACGCGGCGGTGAACGAGCCGAAGTGACGCTGGCATGCATTCACAAGCTTGGTACCCGCTTCGGCAACCGATACGCGCTTGCGTCCAGCTGCGGCACGTCGCAATCCCGTGATGACTCGGTTGGGCGTCCAGCGAATCTGTGTCCACGGCACCCTGACTCCAGCCGCGCGAAGAGCCGCCGCCCATCCGCCGAAGTATGCAGCGGCCGAGTGAAGCAGCCGACTATCGGCGCGAAGCATGTCGCTCCGCTTCAACGACAGTCCACGGCGATGACGGTCGACGATGGCCGCAATGCGCGATTCGCGTGTCCACGTGTTCTTTCGCGGCGAGTCACTCCTCAACTTCGCCGCAGCGATCGCATGCTTCCAATCTCCGAAATGGACGAGCACCGAATGAAACAGAAGCTGATCGTCCTGCATGACCGCGCGCATGTACGTCGACTTGCCGGCAAGACGACGAGCGCGGAGGGCCGCGATGACCTTCGTGCGCGAAAGCGCAGTCTTCCGCAGTCGCAACGGCCAGCGCTCGATCCCGGCTCGCCGGACCGCGATCTCGACCGAGCCGAAGTGCTTCACCAGTGCCTCTCGCCAGGGTAGGTGCGCAACAGCGCCTGCCGTCATTCGCGGTCGGCGCTTCGCGAGAACCCGAAGTCGCTCGAGAAGTTCCTCTTCGGTGTAAGGCTCACGAATCAGCCGGACCTTGTCGTAGTCGAGTCCAGATGCCTCGATCGCCGACCGCCAACTTTCGAAGTAGTAGATCGCAGCGCGCACGAGCGCTGACGGGGCCTTGCTGGAGGCGAGTGACTCGCCGCCACGCTTGCAGTTCCGGATCTCCTGGATGACTCGGTCTTCGTCCCATTTCTGGCGCTTGCGATCCTGGTACGTCGGGCCCGGCACGCGCGCGAGCCGCCGCGCGCGAACGAGAGTCCCGACGTGTGCCGAGATTGCTCCGATCAAGTCATGACGCGACGCCGACTGGAGGTTTCGACGCGTGATGATCATGCCGGCGCGTGACAAGCGCCGCATCTCGGAGAGCACGCGATCCCGGTCCCACCGTGTGTTGCGTTCAGGCCCTGCGAGCTCGGCTGCATCACGCGCCTTCGTGATGGAACCGAACCATCTGAGTACGGCCCAGTGCAGCGGACGTGGCAGATCGAGCCGGACGACGGGACGATCGAGCTTCGTCGCGAGCGTCCGCAGCTCGCGAATTACGTCGTCTTGGTCGATGCGGTCGCGTTTGGGTTCAGGCACTAATCCGGATCCTCTGCAGTGCCACCGACCAGGCCGGGTGGATCCGGCTCATCGAGAATCGCACGTGACGGTCGAAGCTCACGGCGCGGAGCGAGATCTTCAGGAATGGAACGTGCGTGGATTCGAGCGGCTTCGGCGTCGGAATCCTCGCGAGCCGACGAGCCCGCTGAAGCGCACCGACGTAGGTCGTGATTGCACTCAGCAGGTCACCTCGCCCGGCCTTGATCAGACCATTCCGCGTCATGCGCGTACCGCGGTGATGCTCGCGCCGAAGCTCCTCGAGCGCCCGAACATGATTCCAGCGGGACACGGGCACGGGCTGCGGTAGTCGCGCTGACGCCCGTGCGGCTTCGAGGCTGGGGAAGTGACGCAACAGCGCTTGATGCAGCGTCCAAGTCAGGTCGCGCCGAACGACCGGACCCTTCACCCGCCTGCGACTGCACGCAACTGCCCGAGCAACGCGCGCGAGTCATCCTGAACTGCGTGACTGCGGGCCAGCTGCCGCTGGTGTCCGAGCACACCGCTGCTTCACATGCCGCGGAGAGCGTACCGAAATGCGCGACCGCAGCGATGCGAATCACAGCGTCGGCCGCGAGTGCGTTGGTCACGGTGCCGTGTGCGCGGGCGATCTCACGCAACTTCGCGATGACCTCAGTGCGCGAGCGCGCTCGCGGTGCACGCGTCTGAACGCGAGCGATGGCAGCAGCCGCCTGCAGCGAGCCGAACAGTAGTT
>JANOPP010000061.1:0-11395 GCA_031421915.1 Myxococcales bacterium
TCATCCGGCGGTAGTCGCCATTCGTCAGCTCGTTCCGGTGATCCATCTTGTCGATCACCTCGACCTGCGAGAACGGCATCTCCGGATCCGTCGCGATCGTCACCGCGGTCGGATGGTCGTGCGGAACTGGAACATTCTCGCGCGGGCGACTCGGCCCGTCGGGCAACATGTTCCCGAACCGCGACGCGATCTCCTTCTCCATCGCCTCCGGATCAAAATCTCCGACCGCGATCACCGCCATGTTCTCCGGCCGGTACCAGTCCTTGTAGTACCGGACGAGCGCCTCCCTCGGCGCCTTCTTCAGGATCTCCGGCAACCCGATCGGGAGCCGATGCGCGTACTTGCTGCCCTGGAACATCACGGGCCACTGCTTGTCGTTGATCCGCGCGAACGGCCCTCTGCCGAGCCGCCACTCCTCGAGCACGACGCCGCGCTCCTTCTCGACCTCCGCCGGATCGAACGCGATGTCGCCCGCCCAGTCCCGCAGAATGTCGAGCCCCGTCCCCATCATCACCTTGTCGTCGGTGGGGACCGTCAGCATGTACACGGTCTGATCGAACGACGTGTACGCGTTCACGTCGGGACCGAAGCGCATTCCGATCTTCTCGATGTAGTTGATGATCGCCTGCTTCTCGTAGCGGCGCGTCCCGTTGAACGCCATGTGCTCGACGAAGTGCGCGAGCCCGCGCTGATCATCGTCCTCCTGCACCGACCCCGCGTTCACCGCGAGCCACAGCGCCGCGCGCTGCTCGGGCTTCTGGTGCCCCATCACGTAGAACGTCATCCCATTCTTGAGCGTGCCCGTCCGGATCGCGGGATCGAGGGGCGTCGCCGGCTCCGCGACAACAGGCGGCGGCAGCGGCTCCGTGACCGCAATGGGCGGTGGCGATGAGATCGCCTTCGGAGGCGGTGGCGCCCCGCAGGCAGCCACGGCGCAGAGCAACGACGCGATCAGTGTTCGGTGATGCATATGTCCTCGACCCGGCGAGTGGTCGACGATTGCACCCGCCGTGCCCCAAAAAGTTCCGCTAAATCGCGCCGACCCTGTCGAAGCCTACGCCAAGCTGGCGCCCCACAGCACCGCGGCGTGACGCGTTGTCAGTTGTGCAGGCGCCTGCACTTCACGGATACGTGATGCGACTCGCCGTCTCGGTCAGGATCTTCTCGAGGCAGTCGAGATCATGCTTGTCCTTGCAGGCGAACCAACCTGTCTGATCGAACTCGCCTGGCACGCACATGGTCAACATGATGTGTCCGTCTGCCTCCTCCCCTTGATTGACGCGGGCGATCACTCGCTCGTGGAACGAGCTTCGCTGCCGGATCTCGCGCGCATCTTGTTGGAGCACGGTCCTGACGTGGAGGCAGATGTCCTTGTACTTGCGCGAGTCCTCCTTGTACCGGGCCATCCGACGGTCCATCCCGACGAACGCGACACTGACTGCCACGAGAATGACCAGCGCGACGACAACCACGACCTTGGTCTTCACTCGGTCACCATGATGGGCAAGTCCGCGAAGCTAGGATTCATCGCAGGAAATTGGAGAGGCACGTCGAGCATGGTCGGCTGACGAGGAGCGTGTGGTTCTGCTGGCATCGGCTCTTTGTTCGATTGCGGGGCTAGTGGCTTCGGTGCAGGTACGGGGCTTGGTTCCGATGCCGGCGGAGTGGCCACTGCGTTCTGATTGCGGGGCTTGTCGGACTTCCACTGCGGGAAGATCTTCGGAGGCAAGATCCTCGCCTCGTACCTTACTCCCCATGCGGCTTCGTTTTGAGCAATGGCGGCTTCCGTGAACTCCTTCTCGACGGACTTGTACGGCTTGAAGTCATTGTCCTCGGCGGCAGGATCCAGATCGAGCTTTCGGTCCTTCCAGAGGTGATCCGGAACCGTGTCCATCGGATTCCGATAGTCCTTCTTGTAGTAGACCAGCTCGGGCGCGCTGCCGTCGGTGTAGTGCTCCATGCCGAGCTTCGTGTCGCGGAGGTGCGTGTCCAGTGCCTTGCCTCGGATCTTCTCGTAGTCCCCATCCAGCGAATCGAAGGAGCCGTGATGGAGACTTCGAGAGGTCCGGCCGATCTTCGACGCGGGCGACGCCTTGAACCGATCCAGCTTGGCCTGCAGCTCGGCCTTGTACATGCCGACGGTGTGCCCCATGTCGACTGACCAGCTGTGGTAGAGCAGAATCAGCTCGGCGTCCGACGCCACGCTCGGTGGGTCTTCGCGTTGATGTTGGAACGCGATCGCGGCGTTCGCCGCGAGCTGATCGACATACGAGAGGCCAACGGCCTTCTGGTGTTCGAATTCGTCGCTGGTCGACGCGGCCGACGCGGCAGCTTTGGTCACAGCGCGCTTCCCCTGCTCGGCGGCGCCCTTGACCGCGAGGTTGAGGTGCGATTCATTGGCGCTCTTGGCCTTGTCCAAGAGCTCCACGACGGACGATCCATCGTCGAACGCGAAGCCGACCTCCTGGTTGAACACGCTCGAGGCATCGGCGCTGCGCAGCCACTTGGCAGCCCTCGTGATGCCCTTCAGGGCGAGCCCGCCGAGGGCATCGATGATCAGCGATGTGACCATGCCGACCTCTTCGTCCTTCGAGATCAGCTGATCGACGCGCAGCTGCGTGAGAGCGTCCCCGTACCAGCCCGCCGCCGCAGTCACACGCGCCTGGTACCCACTAACGAGTCGGCTTCGCGTGCCCTCGTCGAGAAAGCAGTCAGGACGGCTCGACTTCGTGCAGTGGCCTTGGCCCTGGATGTAGTTGTCGCCGATCGAGCGGGCGTCGAGCCCGTGGGTGAGCCGTGTCTTCCCGATCCCCGGATTCCCCTGCGTGACATCTGGAACATCCGACTGTCCCGAGCTGATGGGACCGCGCGTCGCTGACTCGATGCCCATCACCGCCCCCCTTCGCGCTGCGAGAAGCCCAGCGCCTCGCGGCGGCGAGCGTCAGCGAGGAACGAGAGGAGCCGGATGCGCCGCTCGATCGTGAGGCGCGCGAACTTGTTCGCGAGCTCGTCACCGCGCTGCGGGTGGTCGAGGCGCTTGTGGAGCGCGCGGCACTCGAGCGCGGAGAGCGTGCCCATCAGCGCACCGAGGTCGTGCTCCTTGCGCTGGAAGCCCGCGTGCGCGGACTCGCCCAGCGCGACGGGTGCGTCGAGGATCGCGATCAGCTTGGCGTCCGAGGTGTCGGGCACCACGGCGGTCGGCGGGCGGATCGCGATCTTCGGGGAGGAGGTTCGAGGCGATTCGGCGGAGGAAGCGGCTGTGACCATGATGAAGGGCTCTATCGACGGAGGCCTTCTGCGGTTGCGTGCCGTGGTTTCGCGCGGTTGCGATGTCTGCCGAAATCAAACGCAACCGGCGCGCGGGAGCAGCGATGAGGCCTTCCATGGAGACCAGGACCGCGCGGATGTTCGAGGTGGAAGAGGCGACCGAGATCTCGGAGGACGGTCCGGTGGAGGTCTCGGCGCCAACGGTGGTGCTATCGGCCGCGCCGCTGATGACCGTGGTCGAGAGCAGCGCGCCGACGCGACGCGAGATTCCGGTGGCGCGACCACCGGGCACGCCGATGGGAGCGCCGCGTGTCGCGCGCCGTGCGCAAGCGTGGACCGCGCCGACGGTGTACGAGACGGCGCCCGTCGGTCGCATCCCGATGCCGGGCGAACGACCGAGCGAGACCAGCAGCAGTGTCCCGGTGCCGGGCGGACGACCGTACGCCGTCATCGGTCGCATCCCGATGCCCGGCGAGCGGCCGAGCGCGGACATCGTGACCGTCGTGCATCAGCTGCGGCGCGCGGTGCCTGCGGCGGCCGCGACAGCGATACTGCCGGCGACCCGCGCGGGTGAGCGACGTGCGGCGTACGTGGTCGGCGGCGATGCGATGACAAGGCCGCGGAACGTGCCTCCGGTTCAGCGCGAGAGTCGCGGCGGGCTGGTCCTCGTCGGGATCATCGGGTTGCTCGCCGGGCTCGTGGTGGTGCTGAGCGTGGTCGTCGTGCGGCAGCAGACGCAGCTGCGCGAGATCCGTGTGCCCGCGCAGCGCACGGCGGTTGTCTGCGGCGCATACGCCGACGAGGTGAGCGCGATCGCGGGCGAGCTGACGGCGAGCGCGGCTAGCGTGACGGTCGTCGAGCATCGGATCGGCGAGCGCGCACGCGCCGTCGTCAGCGATCGCGAACTGCAGCGACTGTGCCTGCCCGATACGGATCCGACGCAGTGGTCGTGTCCGCGCGGCGAAGCGGCGTGTCTCCCCGACGGCGTGATGCAGCTCCGGCAGGCGCTCGCGCGCCGCTGACTACTTCCTCTTCGGCTTTGCCGCGGGCTTCTTCGCCGGCGCGGGCTTCGCTGAAGGCGCGGCCTTTGTCGGCGCGGCCTTTATCGGCGCGGCCTTCGCTGAAGACGCGGCCCTTGTCGGCGCGGCCGTTGTCGGCGCGACCTTCGCTGAAGACGCGGCCTTCGCTGCAGGCGCGGGCTTCGCTGAAGGCGCGGCCTTTGTCGGCGCGGCCTTCGCTAGAGGCGCGGCCTTCTTCGCGGGCGCGACCTTCGTCGCGGGCGCGGCCTTCGCTAGAGGCGCGGCCTTCGTCGCGGGCGCGACCTTCGCTGCAGGCGCGGCCTTTGCCTTCTTCACCGCGGCGTCGACCTTCACGGCGAGCGTCTTCGCCGTTGCCTTCGCGAGCGCGGCCATGCTGGCGGGCGCCTTCATCGGCGTTTCCGCGGAAACAGCCGCGATGGGTGCGGGCTTGCGCGGGATGGCCGGCGTGATCCCGATCTGCGTCTGCGCGCGCGGCAGCTTCTTGGGCTCGGGATGGATCTGGATCAGCTGCATCGGCAGCGGGGCCGCGAGGAGCTGCTGCATCACCGTCTCGGCGGTGAGCTCCTTCATCACGGCAAGGTAGGCGCGGCCCGGCTCGGCATCGCGCGGCCCCCAGGCGCCTTCGCACACGAGGCGCTCGGCGTCGCAGGCGCGCGCGAGGGCCTGAAACGCGTCGTTGTCGTTGATGCCCGGATGCGGGATGTAGTCGACGATCATCGCCCAGCGACCGCCGTCGTCGACGATCTTCGACGAGATCTGCTTCCACGGGATACCGCCGCGATCCCAGGTCGGGAAGCCTTCCTTGACGGGCGAGACGACGACGACGTCGCCCCACGTCGGCTTGGCGTGCATGAACGGGACGTTGACGAGCCTGGCTCTGCGGCTCCCGGGTGGAGAGCCCGGTGCAGGGCCGAGGTCATGCGCCCACGGGGTCTCGGTGTCCTCGCCCTTGTTGGTCAGGCAGACCTTGATGAGGGTGGGCTCGACGGGCTCCTTCGCCATGGGGGCATCCTATCCCAGGGCGCCGAGGGCGGAGGCCAGCTGCGCCGGAAGCGATCGCTCCGCGAACTGATGGGCCGCGCGGATGGCGCTTGCGATCGCGTTGGCGTCGGAGCGACCGTGGGCGATCACGGCGGGCTTGGTGACACCCGCGAGGAGCGCGCCGCCGATCTCGGTGTAGTCGATCTTCTTGGCGACGTCGCGCAGCGCGGGGGCCACGAGCGCGGAGCCGAGGCGTGCGAGTGGGGTCTTCTCGAGCTCCTGGCGCACGAGGCCGAACATGCCCTCGGCGATCCCCTCGCAGGTCTTGAGGACGATGTTGCCCGTGAAGCCGTCGGTCGCGATCACGTCGACAACGCCGCGGAACAGATCGCTGCCCTCGACGTAGCCGACGTAGTGGAACGCGTCGGTGGTGGCGGCGGCAAGGAGTGCGTGGGCCTCGCGCGTGAGCGGTGTGCCTTTGCCGGGCTCCACGCCGTTGGAGAGCAGGCCAACGCGCGGGCGCGGGGTATCGTGGACGACGCGATCGTAGGCGGCACCGAGGACGGCGAACTGTGCGAGCTGGGAGGCCTTGGGCTCCGTGTTGCCGCCGGCGTCGCAGAGGACGAGCGGACCCGTGGGCGTCGGGAGAACGGTGACGATCGCGGGGCGCTCGATGCCGGGGAGCCGACCGAGGACGAAGAGCGAGCACGCGAGCATCGCGCCACTGTTGCCTGCAGAGACGACGGCATCGCCGTGGTTATCGGCGACGCGCGCAACCGCGATGCGCATCGACGAGTCCGGCTTGCTGCGGAACGCGTGGCCGGGATGGTCGTCCATCGTGACCACCTCGGTCGCGTGCACGACGTCGACACGATCGGTCGACGTGCGGCCGGCGCGCACGAGCTCCGCCTCGAGCGCAGGCGCATCACCGACGAGGGTGACGCTCAGCGTTGGGTTCGCGCGCAGGGCGCGCAGCGCACCAGCCACCTCCGGGCCGGGCGCACGATCGCTCCCCATGGCATCGACGACGACCCTCACGGCCGCGCCGATGTTTGGTGACTACTCTTCTGCAGCGGGCTTCGCGATGATCTGCTCACCGCGATACTGGCCACAGCTCATGCAGACGCGGTGCGCGATGCGCGGCGCGCCACAGTTGGTGCAGGCCTGAACCATCATGTGGTTCTCGCCCGACTTCTTCATCCAGGCCGAGCGCTGCTGAGCAGTGCGGGCGGGACCACGACGACGTTTCTGAAGTGCCATGACAAATCTCCGGGGGGCTTATGTGCCAGCTAGCGCAGGTAATTTCAAGCCCTGGCTCACGCCGACGGCAGTTTGAGGCCCTTGAGGCCTGCCAGTCGGGGGTCGATCGGCTTCTCGCAGCTGCAGGTACCTGTATTCCGGTCGATTCCGCATTGCGGGCACAGACCCTTGCAGTCCTCCCGGCACAGCGGTGCGTAGGGGACCGCGAGGACGAACTGCTCGCGGAACAGGGGTTCGAGGTCGACGTGGTCGTCCTCGTACGGGAACAGATCGAGATCCTCGGCCGGGACCTCGGCGCCTTCTTCGGCGTCGACGTCGTCCGCGGGCATCTCGTTCTTGGGCATGAACGTGACGAGGAGACGCTCGTCGAGCTTGATCTTCACGGGCTCGACGCAGCGGCTGCACGCGACGGTGAGGTCGCCCTTGAACGTGCCCGAGGCGAACACGTGCGCACCGTCGGCGTAGAGGTCGAGCTCGGCGGCGCCGCGGCCCGCGTCTGGATCCGGATCGGGGGCACCGAGCGCGTCGCGCATGGGCAGGCCCTTCAGCCAGTCGCCGACGATCTGCGGCGAGACCGTGAACGAGCGGTGCAGCGGGACGTCGCTGATCTCGCGAAGCAACACGGCGTAGGGGGGAGGCTTGGCCATAGCGGAAGCGCGGCAGTATAGGAATGCGATCCTGGGTGTCAAGGCGACCGGTTTGGGGGCAGGATGCCGGCGTGAAGCGGCTCCCCTGGCTCGTCGTCTCGCTCGTCGTCGTGGGCGTCGCTGCGTGCGGGGACGATCCACCCGCCACGATCGAGCTCCCGGCGATGGGAGCGCTCGCGGGCGACGCCGGCAAGGGGTCGTTCCGGTTCGGCGTCGCGACAGCGGCGACGCAGATCGAGGACATGAACCCGGCGACCGACTGGTACCTGTGGACCCGCCCGACCGCGCAGGGTGGGCTCGGCAAGGGGACATTCGTCGGCGAGGCGACGAAGGGTTACTCCAAGGTGATGGAGGACCTCGCGCTCGTGAAGGGGCTCGGCCTCGACAGCTATCGCTTCTCGATCGAGTGGGCGCGGATCGAGCCGGTCAAGGATCAGATCGACGAGGCCGCGATCGCGCACTACCGGATGCAGCTCGTGACGATGAAGGCGATGGGCATCCATCCCGTCGTCACGCTCCATCACTTCTCGAATCCGGTGTGGGTCGTCGATCCGCGCGACGTGACGTGCGCGAGTGGGCCGAGCGCGACGAACCTGTGCGGCTTCGGCTCCGCCGGTGGCGCGATGATCGTCGCCGAGATGGCGCAGCACGCCGGGTTGATGGCGCAGCGGTTCGGCGATCTCGTCGACGAGTGGGGCACGCTCAACGAGCCACTGATCTACATGCTCGCGGGGTACGGCATCGGCTACTTCCCACCCGGCCGCAGCGAGATCTTGAACCTGCCGATGTTCATCCGCTCGATCCGCGACTACGTCGCGTCACACGCCGCCATGTACAAGGCGATCAAGGCGGCAGATGTGATCGATGCCGACGGCGATGGAACGGCCGCGAGCGTCGGGCTGTCGATGTCGGTCGCGTACTGGGAGCCCGCCCGTGGCAACAAGCCGTCGACGAACCCCGACGACGTCGCGGCGGTCGAGCGCGTGAACTATCTGATGCACTACGTGTTCGTCGACTCGGTGCTGAACGGCACGTTCGATGCGGATGTCGACGGCACGCCCGAGGAGTCACATCCCGAGTGGGCGAACACGCTCGACTGGCTCGGCCTGCAGTACTACTTCCGCGCGGGCGTCTCGGCGGATCGTCCGATCCTCGCGGCGCCGGTCGCGCTGACCCCGTGCATCGGCGGGTTCGACATCGGTGCGTGCTTGCCGGCCAAGGACCCGACGTACTGCGTCCCGCGCATGGGCTACGAGGGCTGGGCCAACGGCATCGGCGACGTGATCCGCGCGCACGCGAAGCGCTATCCGGGCCTGCCGCTCGCGGTGACCGAGTCGGGGATCGCGGCCGAGGTCGGTGCGCGGCGGGCGGAGACCGTGGTGCGCGTGCTCGAGGCGATCGCCGCGGTCCGCGACGAGGGCGTCGACCTGCGCGGCTACTACCACTGGAGCCTGACCGACAACTTCGAGTGGGCCGAGGGCTTTGGACCGCGGTTCGGTCTCTACACCGTCGACTACAGCGGGTCGTATGCACGCAGCGCGAGCGGTGCCGAGGTGCTCGGCGACATCGCGACATCGAGAACGCTGACGACCGCGCAGCGCGAGACCTACGGCGGCGACGGACCGATGACGCCGGATCCGCTGTTCACCGACGAGTTCTGCACGAAGCCGAGCGAGCCGTAACTAGCGCGGCATCGCGGCGGCGAGGTCGCGAACAAGCGACGCGACGCGCTCGGGTGCACCACCTGCATCGCCCGCGGCGACGCGATCGACGAGCGCCGTGCCGACCACCACGCCATCGGCGACCGCAGAGAACCGGCGCGCGTCGTCGGGCGTGCGGATCCCGAAGCCGACGGCGACCGGCGAGCCCGACGCGGCCCGGATCTGCGCGAGGCGCGCGGGGTCGACGGGCGCGGCAGCGCGCGAGCCCGTGACGCCGGTCAACGAGATGTAATAGACGAACGGCGCGTTCACCTCGGCGAGGCGCGCGATCCGATCGGGTGTCGACGTGGGCGCGACGAGCGGGATCACGGAGACGCCGGATGCCTTCAGCGGGACGGCGAGCTCCGCGATCTCGTCGATCGGGAGATCGACGGTGAGCACCGCGTCGATGCCGGCGCGGGCGGCGCGCTCGGCGAACGCTGCCGGGCCCATCACGAAGATCGGGTTGTAGTAGCCGAACAGGACGATCGGCGTGGTGACGCCACGCCGGCGCAGCTCGGCGACGGCATCGATCGCACCCGGGAGGCTCGCGCCGGCGACGAGCGCGCGCTCCATCGCGCGCTGGATCGACGGGCCATCGGCGGACGGATCCGAGAACGGGACGCCGAGCTCGATCACGTCAGCGCCGGCCTTGGCGACTGCCTCGACGACGCCGAGGGACGTCATGGGATCCGGATCGCCGAACGTCAGGTAGGCGACGAGCGCGGCGCGGTTCTGTGCGGCGGCGTGGTCGAACGCGGCGCGAAGCTTGGCGGTCATGGTGACGTCGTCCCGCTGCGGCGCTGCGCGACCGTGACCATGTCCTTGTCGCCGCGGCCGGAGAGGCCAACGATGATCACGCCCTGCGTGCCGACCATGCCGGCGACCTCGCCGAGCGCGGCGATCGCGTGGGCCGTCTCGAGGGCACACAGGATGCCCTCGGTGCGGGCGAGAAGCTCGAGGGCGGCGAGCGCCTCGTCGTCGGTTCGCGCGATGTAGATCGCGCGGCCCGAGTCCTTCCATGCCGCGTGCTCGGGACCGACACCCGGATAGTCGAGACCGGCGCTGATCGAGTGCGCGTGCGCGATCTGCCCCATGCGCGCGTCGTCCTCGTGCGTGAGCACGTAGCTCTTGCTGCCGTGGAGCACACCGACGCGACCTGCGCCGAGCGTCGCCGCGTGACGACCGGTGGCGACACCATCGCCGGCGGCCTCGACGCCGACGAGCTTGACGGTGGGCTCGGCGACGAACGGAGCAAACAGGCCCGCCGCGTTGCTGCCGCCACCGACGCACGCGACCAGCGCATCGGGGAGGCGTCCGGCCTGTTCGAGGATCTGGCGGCGCGCCTCGCGGCCGATCACCGACTGGAGGTCGCGCACCATCCACGGATACGGATGCGGGCCGGCGACGGAGCCGATCAGATAGAACGTGTCGCCGACGTTGGTGACCCAGTCACGCAGCGCCTCGTTCATCGCGTCCTTGAGCGTGCGCGTGCCGCTCTCGACCGGATGCACCTGCGCTCCGAGGAGCTTCATGCGCTCGACGTTGAGCGACTGGCGCTGGACATCCTCCGCGCCCATGTAGATCTCGCACGGCAGCCCGAACAGCGCGGCGATCGTCGCGGTCGCGACGCCGTGCTGCCCTGCCCCGGTCTCGGCGATCAACCGGCGCTTGCCCATCCGGCGCGCGAGCAGTGCCTGGCCGGTGCAGGTGGTGTTCTTGTGCGCGCCGGTGTGATTGAGGTCCTCGCGCTTGAGGTAGACGTCAGCGCCAACCTCGGCCGACAACCGGCGCGCCTGATAGAGCAGCGACGGGCGGCCGACGTAGGTCGCGAGCAGACCATCGACCTCGGCCCAGAAGCTGACGTCGGCGCGAGCGACGCGCCACGCTGCCTCGAGCTCGGTGATCGCGGGCATCAGTGTCTCGGCGACGTACTGCCCGCCGAACTCGCCGAAGCGGCCGCGGGTCGGCTCGCTCAGCTTCGCGATCTCGTCCGCGGTGGACATACCTTCGGGTAGCACGACTAGAGCCTCCACACACGACCCGGAGATCCGGATCGGCAGGAGGCTCGGTGAGCTGGAGCGTGTGTCGGTCAGGTCGAGGGGGCGCTCTCCTCCGGCGTGGTGACCGCGGGCAGGCAGAGGATGGCGACCATGCCGATAACCGGCACCAGACCACCGATAATCATCCATCCGATCAAGCTTCGATTCTTGCCGCTCGCGACAACAGCGCACCAGATCGAGCCAACAACCATCAACAGGAATAGCGGGGCATTCATGGGTATCTCCTTGTGAGAATCCCTATCGGCGGCACTGACGCTTGGTTGCGTGGAAAGATGCCGGAATGTTCTCTGTCCGGGACGCGACGCTCGCAGATGTCGACGCCACCGCGAGCGTGCACACGCGGAGCTGGCAGACCAGCTATCGCGGCCTCCTGCCCGACGAGGTCCTCGACAGTCTCGACGCGGCGGCGCGCGCCACCACGCGGCGCGCCCGGATCG
>JANOPP010000062.1:0-6685 GCA_031421915.1 Myxococcales bacterium
ACGCCCGCGGACTTCGTCGACGATACCGTCTCGCGCTGGGACGGCGAGAGCGTGCGCGCGTTCGAAGGAACCTACGGCGAGTACCTCGTGCGCAAGGTCGCCAAGGTGTTCCCCGCGCTCCACGGCGACGTCCTGCGGTGATCGCAGCCGCGGTCCATCAGGTCGTCAATCGAGTCGCGCTACCAAGCCTCCGGCCGAGTCCGAGGCCGATCCCGAAGCTACCTCGTGGCCGGGGTGGTCGGCTTGCGCACGACGGGCTTGGTTGGCTTCGCAACGCAGGCCCAGCCGCGCTTCCGGTCCTGCTTGAAGCGCCCGGCGTTCTTCACGCAGACGTTGCATGACGCCTTGATGCTCTTGTTGCCCTTGAACTCGGTGTTGCATCCCGCGGGGCTGGTGATGAGGCTTCGGGCCTCCGCGGTGGAGGGAGCGGCGACCCAGGCAGTGCACAGCGCGAGGGCCAGGACGATGGTTGGCTTCATGCCTGACGGAGACGGCGCCGGGTGGGGCGCGGCCACACGTTATCTGGGGGGCTCGCCCGAGAATCGCCGCGCCACGAGGAACTCCTCGACGTAGCTCACGATCAGCTCGACCTCGCGGCGCGTCACTTCGAGCGCCGCTGCCACTTCGGGATACGAGCTCCCGGCGAGCACGAGGCGGAGCACGGGCAGGTACTGGGCGCCTTTCTTGACCAGCCGGCGCGCATGGAGCGGCTCGATCTTCCACGCGATCGCCAGTACGGACACCGCATCGTCACCGTGCTCGTCCAGCGCCTTGCGCGTCACCTCGAGTGCCTGCGTCAGGAAGCGCTCGACCTCGCGCTGCTTCTCGACGAGGCTGTTGTCGAGCGCGGCTCCGTCGCTCGAGACGAGCGAGTGAAGCGAGATCCAGCCAGCCTCGCGCGTGGTGCTCCGGCGGACATAGTCGGTGTGCTCTCGCATGAAGTCGATCGCCGCGCTGCGCACCAGCACGCGGATCCACGCCCCAACCTCGGGCGGCTTGTCCGCCGCGAACAGCTTCTTGACCGCGCGATAGTCGTTCGCGTGCAGCCGCGCGAGGACGCGGGTGGCGATCTCGTGCGGCGCGTCGACGTCCTTGCGCAGCCGGCCGATCGGCTGAAAGCGCGAGAGTCGGATGAGCTCCGGGTGGAGCAATACCTGCAGCGAGCCCCACGCCAGATCGCCTTGCTCGGCGACTGCGCGGAGCTGCATAGCGATCGCACTCCAGTCACTCACCAATGGCGATTTCTCGTGGTGGCTCGTCCACGGGGGTCGTCCGGGTTGGCGAACATGAGGCGCGACGTGATCTTGGCTGGCCAGTCCGCGCCGCGCAACCCACCGCGCCGACTTGCCGATGGCATGACCATCGCAGATCCTACCGGCGTGGAATGCGAGGATGCCGAGTTGGTCATGGCGGCACGCGAGGCGCGTACGCTCACGTCGCGCGAGGAGGCCCAGTTTCTCGAGCACCTCGCGACCTGCGAACGCTGTCGCCAGACGAGCCAGACGACGTCCGAGGACGAGTGGCGATGGCTCGCGCGCGTACCGCAGGAGATGTTCGGCGACGCCGATGGCCTGCTGCTCCCGACGATCGATCCGGGGGTGTTCGAGGTCGAGCGCGAGCTTGCAACCGGCGGCATGGGCCGGATCCTGCTCGCACGTGATCGTCGCCTCGGGCGCATGGTGGCCATCAAGGAGGTCCTCGATCGTGACCTTCACGCGAGGTTCGAGCGCGAGGCGTTGATCACCGCACGCCTGCAGCACCCGGCGATCGTCCCGATCTACGAGGCGGGGATGTGGCCGGATGGATCGGGCTTCTACACGATGCGGCTCGTCCCGGGTGGGACGTTGCAGACGGCGATCGGCACGGCGAAGCTGCTCTCCGAACGCCTCGCTCTGCTCCACCACGTGGTCGCGATGACCGAGGCGGTCGCGTATGCCCACGGCCATCGGATCATCCACCGCGATCTGAAGCCGAGCAATGTCCTGGTCGGAGACCTCGGCGAGACCGTCGTGATCGACTGGGGCCTCGCGAAGGAGCTCGACGGGCCCGAGCTCGACGTCGTGGGCGCGAGGGTTGCTCACTCGTCGGACCTGACGCGCGTCGGCGCGGTCATGGGCACACCCGGCTTCATGGCCCCCGAGCAAGCGCGCGGCGAGACCATCGACGAACGCGCGGATGTCTACGCGCTGGGCTCGATTCTGTACTCGCTCCTCGCCGGTGTTCCGCCGTACGCCGAGGAGCTCGCAGGAAACCCAGATGATCTCGTCGCGATCGGTGCAGCCCGTCCTCCGCGCTCGATCGACGAGCTGGCACCCGACGCTCCGGCCGATCTGCGCGCCATCGTCCACCGGGCGATGGCTCGCGCTCCCGCGGCGCGGTATCCGACGGCGCGCGAGATGGCCGAGGAGCTCCGCCGGTTCGAGGCCGGCAAGCTGCTCGCCCGGCAGTACGGCGTCCGCGAGCTGATCGGACGCTGGATCCGCCGTCACCGCGCGGTGGTCTCCGTCGCAGTGCTCGCACTCGTCGTCGTGATCGTCGTCAGCGCCCTCGCGGTCGTCAATGTCACTCGGTCTCGCACGGCCGAGCAAGTCGCGCGCGCGGCAGCGGAGCGGGACCGCGGCCTCACAAAGGCAAGCTTCGAGGAGCAGGGCCGCAGCGCAGTCATAGGTGGAGAGCTAGATCGCGGGCTCGTCTACCTGAGCGAGGCACTGAGTCGAGGATACGACACCCCGGCGCTTCGCCACCTGCTGGCGGTGGCGACCCGCGATCGCGATCTGCAGAAGACCGAGCTCGAGCCGCTCCCTGGCTACGTCCTGGACATCGCGTTTCTCGCGGACGGCCAGGTGGCAGTCGTCGAAGAAACCGAGAAGTTCGGGGTCAGCACCACGCACGGCCAGCTCACTCTCTGGAAGGATGGCGTCCAGACATATCGTCAGGCGCTCGGCGTCGGGTTGGCATCGGCGGTGTTCAACGCGGGGGGGACGACCCTCGTTGTGGTCGGCGTGGATCACGCGCTGGCGCTCTGGAACGTCACCAACGGGACTCGCCAGTGGTTCCACAAGAGTGTCGCATCCGAGGACGTCACCCATGTCGTGCGGTTCGATGCGGCTGGTACGAGGGTCGTGTTCGCGAACCGGGACGACTCTCGGGTGCGTGTGCACGACGCCGCGACCGGAGTGACGCTCGCGACGCTCGAGCTCGGGAGCGGCACGATCAACGACGTCGCGTTCAGCCCGGACGGGAAGTGGCTCGCCGCGTCCGGCAACGGGGGCGAGATCCAGATCTGGAGCGCATCGACCTACGCGCCATTCACATCGTGGAAGGCGGCGATCCCGCAGCGCAAGCTCGTGTTCGCCGACGCGCTTCATGTTCTCACGCACGGCAAGAAGGATGTCTCGTTGTGGACCCTCGACCAGAAGCTCGCGTGGACGGTCTCGCACGACCACGACATCGCGGATCTCGCGGTCGATTCCCGTGGCGAGCTGATTGCGAGCTCGGACACCGGCGGCGTCGTGCGGACGTGGACGCCAAACGGGCAAAGCGCCGGGATCAGCCATGCAAGGACCAAGGTTCGCGATCTGCGGTTTTCACCGGACGGCGCGCTCCTCCTCGGAGGCAGCAGCGGCGAGCAGCTCTATGTGTGGGACACCACGGCGCTCGACGTGGTGAAGAGCTACACGCTCGACACCGTTGCGATCGAGTGGAGCGTGGACGGAGCGCTGTTCGCCACTGGCACGACGGACAACGTCGCGCAGGTGTGGGCTCGGCCCATGGGCAACCAGCGCGCGGCGTTCGCGAGCGCGACCTCGATCTTCGCGGGCAACCAGGTATTCGCAAAGGACAAGGATGGCCTCGTCTTGCGCGCACGCGAGACGGGCGCGGAGGTGGCCCGGATGTCCGCACCGCGCGGCAACGAGCTGCGAGGCGCCTGGCACATGAGTCGGGATGGACGCCGGCTGGTGGACTACTCCGAGGACAAGGATCAGGCAACGATCATCGACCTCCCGAGCGGTCGGCAGATCGCGACGTTCGTCACCGACGAAGTTCATCTCTCGCGCAACGGCCAACGCGTCGCACTGTTCGACTTCTTTACCGTGAAGGATAGTCGAGTGCGCATCGTGGACGCAACGACCGGCAACGTGATCGCTGACCGGGCATATGCGACAGACGAACCCATCTTTGTGGCGCTCAGCCCCGACGGCAGAGAGCTCGTGGTCAGTCACAAGGGCCGGCCGTGGGAAATCTGGGATACGGATACTCTCTCGGTGAGACGCGTGATCGTAGGATCCACCGAAGCGACCGAGGCTGCGTACGATCCGGTCGGGCGCGTCGTGCTGTACGGTCGCGATGACTTCAAGGTCACCGTGCACCACGCGACGACCGGTGTCGTGATCGCAGCGCTGAGGACATCGATGGACATCGAGCGCGTGGAGACCGGCGACACCGGCGACCAGCTCGCGTTCGAGTACGAGAACGGCGTGGTGGAGGTCTACACGCTGGGGAGGGCGCAGCCGCGCGCACGCATCCGCGATATCGCCAAGGGGGCCTTCGCCCTGACGCCGGATGGCGCGCGACTGGCCACCGGTCACAATGGCGGCGAGATCCGGATCTGGGAGACGGAGACGGGACGGTTGCTCGAGGTGTTGCGAGGACATCGCAGGAAGATCGCGAGCCTGGAGTTCAGCGCTGATGGCACCTTCCTGCTCGCAGACGGAGCCAAGGAACCGGCGACGGTCTGGGAGCTCGCGCTCGATGGCCGCACACCGGCTGAGATCGCGCGCGTCGCCGAGCAGACACCGTGGAAGCTCGTCGACGGTGTCCTCGTCCCGCGTTAGTGAGCTACCTGATCGGCGCCGTGGCCGTGAGTTGCTCGACGAGCTCGACGTCGGCGCGCTGACCGAGCGCACGGATCTCCGTCGCTCTGGCCGGATCGCAGCGCAGGGTCTCCTCGAGCACGCCGGTCGTCAGCGCCCGGATCGTGGGTGCAGTCGTCGCGAACCGCGCTGCGAGGAAAGTGTAGAGCGAGATTCCAGCGAGGTCGGCCTCCGCGAGCGCGGCGGCGGCGAGGTCGATCGGCAGCCGCGCGGCGTAGATCTCGATCGTGACATCGCGGAGGTCGGGAGCCCGGCGCAGCGTGGATGCGAGGAGACCCGCGGCTAGCGGCGGGACGCGCAGCATGGTCGCCCCTTCGAACTGCGTGATCGCGACCTGGAACACCGGGATCCCCTCCTGGAGCATACGGCGAAGGAGGTCGAGGCTACAGTGCATGCATGCTCAGGCACGGAGAGACTCATCGAAGCGGCCGCTCGGGCTGGCTGCGCGCCGCCGTGCTCGGCTCCAACGACGCGATCGTGTCCACCGCGAGCCTGATGATCGGCATCGCCGCGTCGGAAGGGTCGACGGCTGCGATCTTGACCGCGGGGTTCGCCGGCTTGTGCGCGGGATCGATGTCGATGGCGGCGGGCGAGTACGTGTCGGTGAGCTCGCAACGCGATTCGGAGATGGCAGACGTTGCCAAGGAGGCGCAGGAGCTCGCGACGCGCCCGGAAGCAGAGCTCTACGAGCTCACCGGAATCTACGTCGCTCGTGGCCTCGACGAGGAGCTCGCACGCAAGGTCGCGGTCCAGCTGACAGCACACGACAAGCTCGGTGCGCATCTTCGCGACGAGCTCGGGATCGAGCAGCATCGCCTGGCGAGACCGTTCCAGGCCGCGTGGATCTCGGCCGTCAGCTTCGCCGTGTTCGCTATGCTGCCGATCCTCGGGCTCCTCATCGCGCCTCCATCGATCCGGATCTCCTCGATCGCGGGCGTCACGTTGATCAGCCTCGCATTGCTGGGTGGCCTCGGAGGCCGGTTCGGCGGTGCGTCGGTCGTGCGGGCCTCGCTGCGGGTCACGCTCGGCGGTGCGCTCGCGATGGCGATCACCGCTGGAATCGGTGCGCTGCTCGGCGTCGCTGTCGGCTGAAGGTGTCGACGCGACGTGCAAGAGCGCAATCCCCTACGTGGGCGGATAGGAGATCGGGAGGGCTTTGCCTGTGCCCGACGACGTCGGAGCCGAGCTGGAACTGAGAGGCGCGCGAGGTAGACTCGCGCGCGATGACCGCGACCACCGTCTCCGCTGACTATCCGATCGGTACTGCAGGCAACGCATGGGGCGCGGCAGAGCGCGAGCAGTGGCGTTCGCTCCAGAGTCCCAAGCGCAGATACGCCGCCGAAGTTCTTCCAGTCATCGAGCGCCTGCGTTCGCGCTTCGACGTCGAGCAATACGGTTCACTTGACTACGCCCCTGACGTCTATCCGCTGTTTGCGATCAAGAGCCGCGCTTGGCGCGACGACCTCCCGATCGCGCTGGTGACGGGCGGCGTGCACGGCTACGAGACCAGCGGCGTCCACGGTGCATTGAAGTTCGTCGAGCAGCACGCGACCGACTACGCGGGCCGCATCAATCTCCTGATCCTCCCGTGCGTGAGTCCGTGGGGCTACGAACGGATTCAACGCTGGAACCCGTTTGCCGTCGATCCGAACCGCTCGTTCCTCGAGCCGAGCCCGGCGGAGGAGGCGGTTGCCGTCATGCGGCTCGTCGCTCCGCTCGGCGACCGCGTGATCGTGCACATCGATCTGCACGAGACGACCGACACCGACGAGACGGAGTTCCGACCCGCGCTGGCCGCGCGCGATGGCAAA
>JANOPP010000063.1:0-2094 GCA_031421915.1 Myxococcales bacterium
CGTTCGCCAAGATCATGGCGGAGACCAAGAAGCGCTGCCCCGTGATGATCAACTGGTCGACCGGTGGCGCGGGCCCGATGTCGGAGCGGATCACGCACCTCTCGCAGCGCCCGCACGTCGCCGCGCTCAACATGGGCTCGATGAACTACGCGAAGTGGAGCTCGGAGAAGAAGCAGTTCGCGTTCCAGTTCGTGTTCACGAACTCGTTCGACGACATCATCGCGTTCGCGAAGGCGATGAAGGAGCACAACGTCAAGCCGGAGATGGAGTGCTTCGACGTCGGACACACCAACTCCCATCGCGTGCTCGCGGAGATGGGCCTACTCGAGGCGCCGTTCCACTTCTCGTTCATCATGGGCGTGCTCGGCGGAATCCCCGCGACGGCGCGCCACCTCGCGTTTCAGGCCGAGCAGGTCCCCGCCGGCTCGCGGTGGAAGGTGATCGGCATCAGCCGCGAACAGTGGAAGCTCGCGATGGCGGCGCTCTCGCTCGGCGGCGATGTTCGCGTCGGCCTCGAGGACAACTTCTATCTGCCGAACGGCGAGATGGCAAAGTCCAACGGCGAGCTGGTCGCGTCCGCCGTCGAGATGGCGAAGATGGCGGGTCGCACGGTCGCGACGGTCGACGAGGCCAAGCAGCTGCTGTGGCCGAACGGCGGTAGCAACTGAGGGGCGCGACGCTGCCCGGCGAGGACGGCCTGCTCGGACGCGAGCTCAACATGGCCATGATGCTCGCGCGGATCGCGGGCGCCGCAGTCGTCGTCATTCGCAGCAACGGCCTGACCGTCGACATGAAGCCGGGCGACGAGCCGGTCACCGTCGCCGATCGCGAAGCCAACGCGACGATTGTCTCGGGGCTTGGAGCCGCGTTTCCCGCGGATCGGATCGTCTCGGAGGAGCTGCCGTCCGATGAGGAAATGCTCGATGCACCGCGCGTGTGGCTTGTCGATCCGATCGACGGCACCAAGGACTTCATCCGCGGCGGTGATGGCTTCGCGGTGATGATCGGCCTCGTCGTTCACGGCGTGCCCGTGCTCGGCGTCGTCTACCAACCGACGATCGATCGGATGTTCTTCGCGACCCCCGATGGCGGAGCGCACGTCCTGACCGGCGACACGCTCGCGGCCCTCGTCGTCTCGAGCGTAGCGATCGCCGGTGACGCGCGGCTCGTCGCGTCGGCCTCGCATCGCAGCGCGGACATCGATCGCGTCAAGGCGGAGCTCGGGATCGAAAACGAGCTCAACATCGGCTCGGTCGGCGTGAAGCTCTGCCTGATCGCGATGGGCTCGCGCGACCTCTACGTCAACCCGACCGCCAAGACCAAGGCGTGGGATACCTGCGCACCCGAGGCCATCCTCGTCGGCGCTGGCGGGCGGCTCAGCGACTTGTTCGGGGGCGCCATCGACTACAGGACCGAGCTGCATCACCGACGTGGCCTCGTCGGATCGAATGGTCGCGTGCACGGCGAGGTCGTCACCAAGCTCGGTCCCCTGTTCCAGCATCTGGCGCCCCGTCCGGCGTGATACGCTGGCGCCATGCTGGGGACTTCGCGTGTCGTCGCGGCCGTACTCACGTCGTCGCTGCTCGTCGGCACGGTGCTGGCTCAACCGCCCACGAAGGCGCCGACGCCGGCCGAGAAGCAGCAGGCAGGCGACCTGGTCAAGCAGGCGATCGCCAAGAGCCAGGAGAAGGATCACCTCGCGGCGATCGAGCTCTATCTCAAGGCCTATGCGGTCGTGGCGCTGCCGACCCTGTTGTCGAACATCGGCACCGAGTATCAGCAGGCCGCCAAGCCCGTCGAGGCATTGAAGTACTTCTGTTTGTACCTGGAGAAGGACCCGGCGGGCACCCTCGTCACCTACGCCACGTCGCAGGCGCGCGTCCTCCAGATCCAGCTCGGCAACAACGTCGAGAATGACGCTGCGGTGTGCAAGGCACCGGTCACGCCTCCAGGCAGTGGCAGCGGCTCGGGCAGCTCGGATGGTTCAGGGTCGGGTTCGGACTACTCCCTGCCGCCTCCTCCGCCGCCCGCGGATCCGGGCTCGTCCATGAAGCTCGCCGGCATGATCGGCGCGGGCGCGGGTCTCGTGACGCT
>JANOPP010000064.1:0-6336 GCA_031421915.1 Myxococcales bacterium
CCGTCCTCAAGGAGGGCGACGTCAAGGTGGTCCCGAGGATCGTGCTCGAGCGCGTCGATTCGCTCGGCTCGCCGCGCCTGGTCGAGTACTGGGAGCAGGACCCGTGTCCGCCACCCGCACCGCCACCACGCCCGTACCGCGATCGTCCGATGAAGATGTCGATGGACAGGGCCCCGAGCGCACCGAGCGTCGCGACCGGAAGCATGGGACGCGGAGGCGGGGACGAGGAGGACGCGCCGAGGCGTCAGGCGGTGCCGCCCGTGCTCGCCAACTTCTCGGCGTATCCGCCCGCGCTGACCGCGGGTGTCGCAACCCCGGTCACGTGGAGCTACGACTTCGCGAACGAGCCGTGGCCGTCGCCGACGTGCGTCGTCGACAACGGCGTCGGTCGCGTCGGAGCGGGCCAGGAGACGAAGGTCACGCTCGCCAAGAGCACCGACTTCACCCTGACGTGCTCCAACTCGGCCGGCCGCTCGCAGAAGCAGGTCCGACTCAACGTCGTCACGGTCGAGGCGAAGTACGACGTCGCCGAGTACCAGATCGTGATCCTGTCGGCCGCGGAAGCAACCGGCCTCGATCAGTGGCTCAAGCTCAACAAGTACAAGATCCCCGAGGGCGCCGAAGCGCTGCTCCGCCCGTACGTGGAGTCGGGCTCGAAGTTCTTCGTCGCCAAGGTCAACCCGTCCAAGGTCCAGATGGTCGATGGACGCGCACAGCTCTCCCCGCTGCGTTTCCACTACGACAGCGAGGAGTTCTCGCTGCCGATCCGGCTCGGCCTCGCCAACTCGTCCGGCAAGCAGGATCTGATCGTCAGCATCTTGTCGCCCGACCGGCGCTACGAGGTGGCGAACTACAAGAACGTCACGATCCCGACGAACTTCGACGTCAAGGCATCGGTCAAGACGCGGTTCGCCGAGTTCTACGCGGCGCTGTTCGACAAGACGATCGAGAAGAATCCCGGCGCCGTCGTGACCGAATATGCGTGGACCGCGATCGGCCGGGGCCAGCCGGGCTTCGGACCGAAGTGCGATCCGTGCCCGACGATCATTCCTGAGGACGCCGACATGATCACGCTCGGTGGCGACGTGATCGGCGGCCCGATCACGAAGGGCAACTACGTCCTGACCCGCCTGCACGCACGCTACGGCAAGACGGACATGAAGGACGACCTGCGGTTCAAGGAAGCGACGCCGATCACCGGCGGCCGCGAGACCTGGAGCAAGCAGGGCCTCGAGTACGGTGCGTCACCCGCAGCGCAGAACAACTTCCAGGCGCGCTACGCGATCCGGTACTGGTGGACCGGAGCGATCAAGTGCAAGAACCCACAGCGCGGCGTGTGGGGCGGTCCGCCGGATGGACGGCACAACCAGGTGATCGCCGCGGGCAAGACGGCGTACGCACCGCGCGGCAAGCTGCAGCTCGCGACCGTGATCAAGCGCGATCTCTGGGAGATCGGCTACAAGAAGTATCGGGCGCCCCAGATCACGCCCCCACCCAAGGGCGGAGCCTCGACGCCCAAGGTGCAGTTCTTCGGCCTGGGAGCTCTCGCTGGCCTGTTACTGATCGGCGCGAGCCGTCTGCGCCGGCGTCGCGACCAGGGCCCGACGCTGTAGTCGATTCTGCGTAACGTCGGGTGCGCGTTCCCCCTCCAACGCTCGAGGAAGGAACGCCGCATGGTCGCAGCCACTTCTGAACCGAGTGCCCGGTCGACTCTCCGCCTGGTGACCGAGATTCCGCGAACCGAGCTCCGCGGCGTGGTCGAACGGAGCTCCGCGGCGCGAGCGGCCGGCCCCTCGGTGGATCCAGACCGCCCGATCAGTGTGCTCGGAGTCGAGCTCACGATCTGCGCGCAGATGTTCGAAGCACTCGCGGGAACATCGCGCGATGACCTCTGGCAGCTCCGGCCGACTTGGGCGTGGGTGTGGACCGCGGAGGCCGCGGATCCAGCGAGCTGGGCGCGCGGCATCCGCTGGGCACGGCAGGTCGCAGAGCGGCGCTCGGATCCCGCTCCTCTCGCGCGCTTCCTGTGTCAGTTCTCGGCACGGCGTGGCGTGGGCGAAGCACACGATCGGCTGGCGCGAGCGCTCGCCGCAGTTCGCGTGCTCACCGACGTCACGTCGCCGACATCACCTTGATCGCGAACCGCAGCACGTCGTGCTCGGTGAGGATCCCGACGAGGACTCCCGACTGATCGACGACGGGGAGGCACCCGAACTTGTGCGCGAGGAGGGTGGTCGCGGCGACCGCTGCGGGGACCTCGGGTTGAACGGTCCAGACATCGCGCGTCATGATCTGCCCGATCCGCACGTTCGCCTGCACGGCGTTGCGCACATCGTGAGACATCCCTGTCTGATTGCTCAGCTGCGCCGCGAGAAGATCGCGATGACTGATGATGCCAACGAGGTGCTGGCGCTCGTCGACCACCGGGAGATGGCGCACGTGCTTGAGACGCATCACGTCATCTGCGAGGGGCAGCGTCTGCTCTTCGAAGAACGAGATGACGGGTGTGGTCATGAGGTGCTTGACGAGGACCGTTGCCATGCAGCGATCTTCTGCAACCAGCGGACCGGAGCTGAGTGGGGCGAACCGCGCATCGCTTGCGCGGTCCAGGATCCGCGGGGCGGCACGCCGCGTGCTCTGGAACATCACCATGCGAAGCGCCGTCCTCCTCGTCCTGGGTCTCATCGGGTGCACGTCCGGTCCCCGTAGCGCCGACCCGCCACCCACGGAGCCAACGCTTGGGTCGGGGGACAGATCACTCGTCGAGGCCATGCTCGCGATCTCGGGTCGAATGCACGAGCGGTTCGCCGCGACCAACCGCATGCACTACGCGATCGCGCTCTCGGATCTCGACCGAGCTCATCGCGAGGCGCAGATCGTCGCTGACCTCGACGAGCCCGATGTGCTCCCCGCGTGGCAGCCGTACATCACGGACATCCGCGAGGCTGCGCGCGTCGTGATCGCGACGGCGGATCCGATCGCGGCGGCGCGCACGATGGCGGGACTCGGACGCGCCTGCGCACGCTGTCATCAGGCCTCGAACGCGAAGCTCGACCTTGCCGGCACTCCGATGCCGCCGGCCGATCCGAAGCTGCGCGCCAGCATGGCGAGCCATCAGTGGGCCGCCGGCCGGATGTGGCAGGGCCTGATCTCTCCGTCGACGAAGCACTGGAACGAGGGCGCGAGTGTGATCGAGGCAGCGCCACTCTCGATCGCGGCGGAGATCGACCAGCCGCCGCACGGACTGGGTATCGCAGACGATGTCGCACGCATCCGGATGCTCGCGCGCCGTGCCCAGACGGTGACGGATCTCGACTCCCGCACCGAGCTCTACGGCCAGTTGCTCGGCGCGTGCGTGCGCTGTCACGCGACGATCCGCGACCGCTGACCGCCGCGCAGATTCCGCGCGGCCCGGACTTCCCGCGCAGGAGTTGCGCGGCGCACCGTACGTTGCGCTCGAGGAAGAAGGCTCCTGACTTGCAGCGCACCATGGAATGACCGGCTCGCTCGCTCCCCTCTCCGTTGCTCATCCCGATGTCCTGCGCGCGGCCGTCGACGCCGCCGTGCGGGCGCCGAGCTCGTACAACTCGCAGCCCTGGCGGTTCCGGATCGACGGATCCATGCTCGAGGTATTCGCGGATCGAACGCGCCACCTCCGGGTGATCGATGCCGAGCGCCGCCAGCAGATCCAGAGCTGCGGCTGTGCGCTGTACAACGCCCGGGTCGCGGTCCGCGCGATGGGCTACTCCGATGTCGTCACGGCGATGCTCGCCGATGGCGTTCACCCCGATCTGATCGCGACGCTGCACCTCGGCGAACCACACATCGCGAGCGACCTCGACCACGAGCTGTTCGCCGCGGTCCGCAAGCGCCACACCAATCGCCGCGCGTTTCTCGCGCGCCCGATCGGCAGCGTGGTCACGGATGGGCTGATCGCCGCCGCGGCGGACGAAGGAGTCGCGATGGCCCGGCTCGTTCCGACCCAGAAGCGGGCCCTCGCTCACGTGATCGACGAAGCCGATCGCCTCCAGTACGGCGATCCCGCGTTCCGGGCAGAGCTCGCGCACTGGCTCGCCCCCACCGGGAGCCGGCGACGCGATGGCATTCCGTTCGTCGAGAAGGAGTACGGCTCGGTCCTCCCGTTCACCGTGACGCGAGCCCTGCGCTCACCGGGCCTCGGCGACGAGGTCGGCAAGCTCGAGGAGGAGCTCGTCAACGGTGCCCCCGTCGTGCTCGTGATCGGCACGCGGTCGGACGAGCCGACCGAATGGCTCGCCTGTGGGCAAGCTCTCGAGGCGGTGCTGCTCCTCGCCACGACGCACGGCATGTCGGCGGCGTTTCTCAACCAGGTGCTCGAGCTTCCGGATCAACGCGGCCGGGTCGCGGAGCTGGTGCCCGAGGTCGGGTATCCGCAGATGGTGCTTCGGCTCGGGTACCCCGAGCACGAGGTCGAGCATGCGGCTCCACGGCGCTCGATCGACGACGTTCTGGAGACCCGCTGAGGAGAGCATGTCATGCTGCAGCCGATGAAACGCCCTCGCCTCCTCACCGCTCTCGCACTGCTGGCGATGATCGCCGGCTCGGGAGGCGCGGAGACGTCAGCACCGAAGAAGCCATCACCACCGCAGAAGCCATCACCACCGCGCTTCGATCGCGATGACGTGCAGCGCCTCCACATGCACGAGAACTTCGATCTCCTGCGCGCGATCGAGCGGCTGTTGATCGTGGGACAGCTCGACGAGGCGAAGCGGTTCGCGACGGCGATCTCCGAGGCCCCCGACGCGCCAGCACACGGCCCGTGGGCGGCGCACGTGGTCGCGGTGCGAGACGGCGCCGCCGCACTCGCACGGGCGACGACCCTCGAGCAAGCAGTTCGTCTCGAGGCGAAGCTCGCGGGTGCGTGTGCCGGATGTCACGTCGAGACTGGCGTGGCACCCGACTTCCGCGTGTTCCCGGTTCCGCCGGACAAGGCCTCCGTCGAGGCGCGCATGCTCCGCCATCGGTGGGCTGCCGATCGCATGTGGGAAGGCATCGTCGGTGGTGCCGATGAACCGTGGCGCGCCGGCCTCGACGTGCTCGCCGCCGCGCCACTCGACTGGCCCGGCTCGCCGGATCGCGCGGCGCACGCGCGCACGCTCCAGAGGCTCGCCGACCAGGCGCGAAAGCAGAAGAGCGCGACCGTCGAGACGCGGACGACGGCCTACGGAGAGATGCTCGTGACCTGCGCGTCGTGTCACACTGGAAAGCGAGCGGCCTCCCCGGCAGCTCCTGCCAGGTGAACCCCGCACCCGATCGCAGCGGAGAGACGCGCACGCTCGTCCAGCTGTGCGGCGGCTACTTCGGGTCCTATGTCCTCACCGGCATCCTCGTGAAGTACTTCACGAGTCTTCGCGAGCCGCGCTTCTCGGACATGACCTATCTGGTCAACAACACGATCGGCGGGAGCCTGTTCGCGCTCGGCGTCGTGGTGCTGGCCGGATGGTTCCGTATGCGGTCGAACAAAATGCGCCGGTTCGGACCGTTCACGCTGCCGTCGGAGATCGTCTACATCATCCCGTCGGGCGTGTGCACGGCGTTGATCATCCCGACCACGACGCTCATGTACTCGCTACCGATGTCCGTGATGGTCGCGATGGTGATCATGCGAGGTAGCGTGATCGTGATCAGTCGGGCGGTCGATGCGATCCAGATCCGGCAGGGCATTCTCGTCAAGCAGGTGTATCGCGAGGAGAACTGGGCGGTGGTGTTCGCGCTCCTGGCGGTCGCGACCAACGTGCTCTTGATCCCGGTCGCGACGTTGATCGGTTTGGAGCTCGAAGCACCCACGGGCGCGTTCGACTTCGTCGAATCACCGTTCGCACTCGTGGTCATGGGCATCTACATCACTGCGTACTCGGTGCGCATCTACGTGATGAACTACTTCAAGAACACCCGCGGCAAGGGTGTCCCTCTCGACAACAAGGGCTTCTTCGCGATCGAGCAGCTCGCCGCGACGGTCACGATGATCGTGATCGTTACCGTGTTCATGGCATCGAGCTCGAACGACGGCAGGATCGTCGAGCTGCAGCGCTCGGTCGCGAATCTCGAGCCGATCGCGATCCTGTCCGGCATTCCCTATGGCGCGGTCGCGTTCTTCTCCGTGTTCATCTTCATGTTCAAGGGCCGCACCGCGACGTTCGCCGGCCTCGTCAACCGCCTGACCTCGCTGGTCGGCGGGGTCGCGGCGACGCTCCTCCTCGCCGCACTGTTCGGCCTTCCGTGGCCATCGCTCCAGGACTGGGTCTCGGTCGGGTTCATCGCGATCGCGGTCGGGTTCCTCGCACGCGCCGAACGCCG
>JANOPP010000065.1:0-2340 GCA_031421915.1 Myxococcales bacterium
CTGATGGAGCGCTCCAAGGGCGAGTACATGCAGGAGGGCATCATGGTGTCGGGCCTCACCGACCCCACGCTCGAGGAGCTCTTGCCTGACACGGCGGTCGCCAAGCTGCGCGACGACGTCGCGATGGTCCGCGCGCTGTGCCCGAAGTTCGATCTCGAGTTCTATCGCGAGGGCCACCTGACCCCGGTGTTTTTCGGCAGCGCCGTCAACAACTTCGGCGTCCGCGAGCTGCTCGCGGGCGTCGCCAAGCTCGCACCGCCGCCGCGCCCGCAGCCGGCGCGCGAGCGCGTCGTCGATCCGGGCGAGGCCAAGGTCTCGGGCTTCGTGTTCAAGATCCAGGCGAACATGGATCCGAAACACCGCGATCGAATCGCGTTCGTGCGCCTCGCGTCCGGGCGCTTCGAGCGCGGCATGAAGCTGACGGTGCCGCGCACCGGCAAGTCACTCGGCGTGCACAACGCGATGGTGTTCCAGGCCAACGAGCGCGAGCTCGCCGAGGAGGCGTGGGCCGGCGACATCATCGGTATCCCCAACCACGGCACGCTGCGGATCGGCGACGCGCTCACCGAGGGCGAGACCCTGCACTTCACTGGCATCCCGAGCTTCGCGCCCGAGTATCTGCGCCGCGTCCGCGCCGACGATCCGATGAAGGCCAAGCACCTGGGCCGCGCACTCGAGCAGATCGCCGAGGAGGGCGCCGCGCAGGTCTTCAAGCTGCAGCTCGGCTCGGAGTTCATCGTCGGCGTGGTCGGCGCACTCCAGTTCGAGGTGCTCGCCGACCGCATCAGGACCGAGTACGACCTGCCGTGCCACTTCGAGGGCACGTCGTTCGAGGTCGCGCGCTGGGTCGACGCCGACGATCCGAAGCTGATCAAGACGTTCGCCGATGCGAACCGGGACAACATCGCCGAGGATCACTCGGGCGCGACCGTGTTCCTGGCGCGCAACGAGTGGCAGCTCAACCGCGCCAAGCTCGACTACAAGGAGCTCCGGTTCCTGCAGACGCGCGAGCAAGCTCCGCTGACCGCCGCGTCCGCGTAGCCGAGCTCAGAACGATCGCCAGCCGACGGTCACGAGCGCCGCGCGCTGCTTGATGTTGTTCTGCGGGCCGAGGAGGCTCGTGAACCCTGCCTCGACGCCGATGTCGACCTGGCTCGTCGCGCGTGCGCGGATCACGAGCCCGAACGGGATGTGCCAGCCATCGCGCACGATCGCGACCTCACCGTCCCACCCGGTGTGGATCGCGAGGAGCCAGCGACAGGTCGGCTGCATCGCGAGCCAGATCGGAACGAACAGGGCCGCGCGATTGCCCTGGTCGCGGTTCACGAGGCCGAGTCGGAGGTACGGGTCGCTCTCGATCGCGAACCGGCCACGGGTCCAGCGCACCATCGCGCCGAGGGTGATGGCCGGCTTGATGGGATCCACGTCACGAAGCAGCACGCGTGCGCGCGGTGCGACGGCCAGCGGCCCCGTCTTCCAGCTCCAGCGTAGGTCGATTCCCGAGCCCCGGTAGAGTCGGTCACACCGGGTCTGGAATCGGCGCAGGCAGAATGTCGCGGTCGCGTCGATCCGGTCTACGCTCGGGTTCGAGTGGATCAGGCCGATCGTCCAGCGCGAAGTGACGCCGTACCAGAGGTCCGGTGCGAGCGACAGAGGTCGCCCGTAGCGGTTCTTCTGGAGGTTGATCTCGGCGGTGAGCCGCGCCTCGAACCCGCCGGCAGGAAGCACGAACGGCCGGGTGACGAGATCGTTTGGCTCCGCGTGCGCGACCGTCACGGCGGTCAGCACCGTCGCGAGAACGAGCGTGCGCACGGCGCGACCCTAGCATGTGCCGTGATCGGCGCGGCCCTCGCGGCCGGCTGCCAGGAGAACACCGGCGACATCGACGGCATCTTCTACGACGGCGACGGTCGCAGCGTGCACTGTGCGGTCAACCTCGACGACGACGCGCACAACTCTCTCGCGAGCATCGACACCGCGCTCGATCGTGCGGCGCGCACGGGCGAAGTCGCCGAGCTGTACGCCCACAGTCCAGGACGCACGGTGCCGATCAGCGTCGTCGAGCACGTGCTCACCGGGGCGCACGAGCGCGGCCTCGCGTTCGTCACGTACGCCGACTTCGCGGCGGGCGTCGGAACCGGACCCGGCCTCGCGCTGTCGTTCGACGACACGACGGTGGATGCCTGGTACGCGATGCGGCCGCAGTTCCAGGCCGTCGGTGCGCGGGTCACGTTCTTCGTCAGCCGCTACGCCGCACTCCGCCCCGAACAGCACGCGAAGCTCCACGAGCTCGCGGCCGAGGGTCACGCCATCGAGGCGCACGGCGTGCTCCACCTCCGC
>JANOPP010000066.1:0-20682 GCA_031421915.1 Myxococcales bacterium
TGGGCGCGAGATCATCGACCAGTGCGGCGGCAAGATCGACGCCGTGGTCATGACCGCGGGCACCGGCGGCACGATCACCGGCGTCGCCAACGTGATCAAGCGCGAGGTGCCGGGCTGCAAGATCATCGGCGTGGATCCCGAGGGCTCGATCCTCGCGGGCCCCGGTGAGATCAAGAGCTACAAGATCGAGGGCATCGGCTACGACTTCATCCCCGATGTCCTCGACCGCCGGCTCGTCGACTCCTGGATCAAGAGCAACGACCGCGACTCGTTCCTCGTCGCGCGCCAGCTGCTCCGCCAGGAAGGTATGCTCGTCGGTGGCTCGTGTGGCTCCGCGGTGTGGGCCGCGATGCAGGTGTGCAGGCAGCTCGGCGAGGGCAAGCGCGTTGTCGTGATCTTGCCGGACTCGATCCGCAACTACCTGACGAAGTTCGCGGACGACCGGTGGATGCGCCAGCAGGGCTTCGTGAAGGGTGATTGGGAGGTCGGGACGGTCGGTGATGTCGTGCGTGCGCTGCCGCGCCGCAACGTGATCTCGCTCGATCTCAACGACAAGCTCGGCCGGGCGACCGAGCTGTTCAAGGAGCACGGCATCTCGCAGATGCCCGTCCTCGACGATGGCAAGCTCGCCGGCATCCTGACCGAGAGCGATCTCCTCCACCACCTCGTCGCGGGGCGGGTGAACAAGGACACGATCGCGGCCGAGGTGATGGAGCGCAAGGTCTCGACCGTCGGTCTCAACGCGAGCTCGAGCGATCTGCCGCGCATCTTCGAGAAGGGCGAGGTCGCGATCGTCGTCGACGATCAGCGGTGCGTGATCGGCATCGTCACCAAGATGGACCTGATCGAGATGCTCGCCGCGCGCAAGAATCAGATGCCCTGAGGCACGTGGGCTGGCACACCTGATTCCGACGAAGTGCACACCTGTGTGTGCAGCCAATTGCACAGCAGTTTTCGCTTCACAGGTGAGGCGGATCTGGCTATAGCCACGGCCGTGCTGCGAGTGGGCGAGCGGATTGGCGAGTACCGGATCGTCGGGGAGATCACCCGAGCGGCGATGTTCTCGACCTACGAAGCCGTGCACGTCGTGTTGCCGCGGCGCGCGCTGATCAAGGTGATGTCGTCGACGGTGCAGCGGATCGCGATCCGGGCGGTGCGCGAGGCGTACTTCCTCGACACGATGCAGCACCCCGGCGTCCCGCGGGTCTACGAGTCTGCGCTGCTCGGCGATCGCCGCGCGTGGTTCGCGCGCGAGATGGTCGACGGCCCGACGCTGGCCACCAAGCTCGGACGCGGCGCGGTCGACCGCCTCGAGCAGATCTCGACGCTACGCGATCTGGCCGAGGTGCTCGCGCACGCGCATGCGCACGGTCTGATCCACACGGGCCTGCGGCCCGACAAGGTCGTGCTGACGACCAAGGCGCGCGGGTTCCCGCTGTGCATCGTCGACTGGAGCGACGCACGCGCACATGACGCGAGGGCAACGCCATACGTCCCGCTCGCTGGATCGTGGCACTACGCGGCGCCGGAGCTGGTCAGCGGCGAGGTCGCCGACGATCGTGCGGATGTGTTCTCGCTCGGCGTGATCGGGTACCAGCTCCTGACGGGCACGCTCCCGTTCGATCGCGGCGCGCTCGCGATGCGCGAGATCGCAGGTCATCACGTGCCGACCGAGGTGCGGTGCCCGGATGCGCCGCGCGAGCTGACTGGCATCGTCGATCAGATGCTGAGCTTCGATCGCTGGGATCGCCCGACGAGCGGCGAGGTCAAGTCGGACCTGTCGTGGCTCGTCGAGTCGCTCGCGACGTCGATGCTCCGACTCCGCAAGCCGCGGTGGACGCCGTCGATCAAGATCGCGACGCCGGCAGATCTCGAGGACTACGACGCGCTCGAGCTCTACGGTGACGATCCGAACGCTCACGAGTCCTGATCGCGCGTCTCCAGTGCTTCCTCGGCATCGAGCCGATCGCGCGCGTGCTTGATCGTGCCGGCGACCGTGCCGCCGCACCGCGGGCAGATCGGTAGCTCGGCACGCGTGATCTCGAGGCACTCCTGATCGGAGCAGCGAAAGCCGGGCCGGGAGATCACGCGGCCGGCGACCAGCCCCGCGAGCGCGGCGGCGCCGCCAGCGATCGGGTTGACCGCGAACGCGATGGTGCCGAGCGTGCCGAGGAGCAGCGGCGGATTCCACGACCGGAACGGGACGCGGAACACGGTCTTCCCCGCGTTGAACGCGCGGAGGTCGCGGGCAGGCGCCACGACGGCGGGGCGCGGCGGCTCGGCGGAGCGCGTGAGCGTGCGCACGTCCGGCAGATCGTCGAGCGCGAGGAGCGTACGGAGCTCGTCGCGATGCGGGGCGAGCTCGGCGCGGTACGAGGCGACGAGGTCACCGGGGATCTTGGTGAGTGTTGTGAGTGCGGCGGGTTGCGGCTGGTCGCGCACGATGTCCTGGACCGCGAGCAGGAACGCGAGCTCGCGCTGCTCGAGGCCGCCGGCGGTCGCGGTCTGCTGCTCGCTGCGGATCGAGTTTCCGATCAGCTCGCTGACGCGCCGCTGATAGTAGGCGGCGTTCGTCGCGAGGACGCCAAGCCCGAGGAAGACCGCCGCGAGCGAGCCCTGCGCGTCCGTAGGATCCTGCGCGGCGTCGCGGAACGGATCGCGAGGCGCGAGCATCAGGAACGCGGTGCCGACCTGGTGGGCGAGCGCGCCGGCGACGTCGTCGTTCCCGATCGATGCGACATGGAACTCGACGCGCCCGTCGGCAGCGGTCGCCAGCTCGATCTCGGAGCTGAGCAGTCGCTGGTCGGTCGGTGCCGCGGCAGGGCGGACATCGTCGACGACGATCGCGGCATCGACGTACGCGTGCCAGAACATCCGATACAGCACGGTGTGGACCGCGGCGATCGTCGGCTCCCAGCGATCCGGAAAGTCGCGCAGATCCGCGTGCACGAGCCCGAGCGTCGCGAACCGCTCGGCGCCGAACCGGCGGATCAGCTCCGCGAGCTCACCGAGGAGGCCACGGTCGGCGGTGGTCAGCGGCCACATCTCAGGTCACCGCTGCGAGCTCGTCGAGGAGGACATCGATGAGATCGGCCGCGTCGTCGGGCGTGCCGGCGAGGCCGGACCCGCACGCGGTGATCGAGGCATGCATGCCGTCGTCGATCACGGTGATCACGCAGCTGCCGAGCGGGTCAGCCTTCGTGGCCTGTCGGGCGGGCGAGGACACGGCGCACGCCGGCGCCAGTTGCGTCGGGAGCTGGATCCTCGACAGGCTCGCGCGACCGCCGACGACCTCGGCGATCCGATCGAGCCACTTCGGCCGCGCGGGCGACATCGTGCGGCGCTTCCAGGCGAGCGAGACGGGTGCGGCGCGTGCGGCGGCGAGCAAGCGCGTACACAGACCGCGGCCCGCTGCCTCGCGCGCGAGGATGCTGCGCGCACGTGCCTCGAACGTCTCGTAGGGCTCCGCCTCGCCGTCCTCGAACCGCACGCTCATCGCCGACGGGACCACGCGGCGCAGCTGGCGATCGGGATCGTCCTGCTCGCCCGGCGCGACCGGTACCTGGAACGTCGGCGAGAACTTCGCCTTCGGATTCTTTGCTGCGCGATGGAGCACGCGGCCGAGCGCGTAGGCGAGGTGGAGTGCGCGCGGCGCGGGCGATGGGAGCTCGCGCCAGGCGACGCCGAGCGGGAGGATGTCGCGCACGCGCGGCAGCGGTGGGAGCTCGATCTCGAACGTGCGCGCGCCGGTCCGCGCGCTGGTCGTGATCTCGGAGTCTGTCGGCGAGGTCGCGGCGCCGGCGATCCGATCCTCGCGCGTCGCCGGTGCGCGGCTCGCGAGGCGCGTGTGGTGCTCGAAGATCTTCGCGGCGAGCCAGGTGTGACCGAAGCCGTCGACGACCATGTGGCACGTCGAGACGAGGGCGAGCGCGCCCGAACGGCCGAGCCCCAGCCACGGTCCGACGCCGTCGACCCACGCGCGACGATGGCCATGCCGCGCCGTCGACAGTGCCTCGTCGCCGATCGCGATACAGACGAACGGAACCTTGTCCGTAGGGTCGGCAACGATCGTCGGTGGCTGCCTCGATGCGAAGCTCCGCACCGCGGCCAGCAAGCGCTCCGCGAGGGGACCCTCGTCCGCGATGTCGGTCTCGAGCCGCGCGCGGATCACCTGGTCGCCGATCGCGAACGCGGCGATCTCGAGGGCGCTCGGGACGACGTGCGCGGCGCTTCCGCTCGAGCGATCGAGCGTGACCCCGAGCGGCTGATCGATCAGCTGGCCGTCGAGCTCGCGGATGGCGGCGCGGGCGGCGTGGGCCCGGATGATCGCGTCGATGATCCGGTCGGCAGGCTCGGGGGAGCGCAGGCCGATGAACGTGTCGCTGCCGGGATCGGCGTCGGATGTTACGTAGGCCGACCGGGGCTGGACCGTCTCGGCGGCCGCGGCGCCCCCGGCGAGGAGCCACCACCGAGGGTCGACGTCGGCGATCGCCGCGAGCTCGCTGTGCAGCTCGTTCGTCCTCCGCGCCCAGGCCCTCATGCGAGTCCCAGGAGGTAGACCGGCCCGCGCCCAAAGTCGAGGGGCGACCGCAATGGTGAGCTGCGCCACATGGAATCCTGTCCCCGACGGAGGAGGCTCTCTGCTAGGTTCGGCGCACCTCCGGGGGGAGACCTATGCAGAAGTCCGTCGCGCTCAGTTTGCTGATGATCGGTTCGCTCGCCGCCTGCGGCGACGATGGCAACACCACAGGCATCCCGAACGAGTGCAATCCACTCGGCGGCGAGGGCTGCATGCTGCCGTGGCCGTCGGCGACCTACCTCAAGACCGACGCCACCTCGGTGACCGGCTTCCGCGTCGACATCCCGCTCGAGGCGATGCCGACCAACGAGGACGGCGTCACGGTCGAGTCCGCACCGCTCAACCGCTACGACGGCTTCACGCTGAGCGGTCCGATGCTCGTCGCGTTCCCGACGGGCGTCTCGGCCACCGGACTGCCGTCGTTCAAGAACCCCGACGAGTCGCTCGCGGCGAGCTCGCCGATCGTCCTCGTCGACATCGCGACCGGAGAGCGCGCGCCGTTCTTCGCCGAGATCGACCAGAACACCGTCGACATCGCAAAGCGCGACCTGATCATCCGCCCCCTCGCACGCCTCAAGCCGGGCACGCGGTATGTCGTCGCGATCCGCAAGGGCGTCAAGGCCGCCGACGGTGGAGAGCTTCCCTCGCCTCCGGCGTTCGCTGCACTGCTCGAAGGCAAGGACTTCGGTCACCCGCGGTTCGGGGAGATCGCGAAGCGGTGGCCGATGATCGAGAGCGGCCTCGCCGCGATCGGCGTCGACAAGAGCGACCTTGTCCTCGCGTGGGACTTCGTCACCGCGTCGGACGAGTTCATGCGCTCGGACCTCACGACGATGCGCAACACGGCGCTCCCTGCGATCGGCACGAACGGTGCGAACGTCGGCTTCACCGTCACCGCGACGGAGCCGAACTCGTCGACGACGTACAAGCGCTACCTCGGTACGTACAAGGCGCCGGACTTCCTGACGGCTGGTGAGACCGACGCGTCGATCCTCCGCCGCGGCGCGGATGGCCTCCCGGAGATGCAGGGCATGCGCGACGCGCGGTTCGCCGCGATCATCCCAGCCTGCGTGACCAGCGGCGCGTACCCGCTGCCGCGTCCGACGGTGATCTTCGGCCACGGCCTGTTCGGCTCCGCCAAGGAGTACCTCGAGGATGACTTCGTCGGCGATCTCGCGAACGACAACTGCCTCGTGATCATCGCCGGTGACTTCATCGGCCTGACCTCGCGCCAGCTCCAGCTCGCGCCGCTCGCGGTCAACGACATGAATCGCGGCCGCCAGATCAGCGAGAAGCTCGCGCAGAGCGTCGTCGACTTCATCTCGCTCGAGAACGTCACGCGGGGCCCGATGGCCACCGCGGCGGAGTTCAAGTTCAACGGCCAGTCGGTGATCGACCCGAACCAGACCTTCTACATCGGTGGATCGCTCGGCGGGATCATGGGCAACACGTTCATGGCCTACGACCCGAACATCAAGAAGGGCGTGCTCGCGGTGCCCGGTGGTGTGTGGTCGATGCTGCTCGAGCGCTCGGCCGCGTGGTTCGCGCTCCTCGGCGCGGCACAGGGCAGCTACCGCGATCCGGCCGTCTATCAGATCGTCGTCGCGCTGCTCGGCTTCGCGATGGAGCCGTACGACCCGATCACGACGGCGTCGCACGTGATCAAGGACCCGCTGTTCGCGGCGCAGCCGCCGAAGGACATCCTGATCTGGTACGCGCTCGGAGATTGCCTCGTGACCAACATCTCCACCGAGATGATCGCGCGCGAGATGGGCATCAAGGTCCTCGCCCCGTCGGTGAAGGCACCGTGGGGGCTCGCGCCCGTCGATGGTCCGCTCGCGAGCGGCGTCACGATCTACGACGAGCATCCGACGCCGTTCCCACCCGACACGAACCAGCCCCCGAGTGAAGACAATGGCACGCACTCCGGTGTCAATCGCAACCCGGCGGCGCTGCGCCAGGTCGATCAGTTCTTCTTCCAGAACAAGGCCATCAACGAGTGCAAGAGCGGCGCGAACGTCGTTCCGTGCAACTGCAACCCTGACGGCGGCGGCGTGTGTGACTAGGGAGAACCCGATGCGCTTCTCGTTTCTGATCTGCCTGCTCGTCGCCTGTGGTCCGTCCTCCCGCAACACCGGTGACGACACCCCCGAGGTCGACGCCGAGCTGCCCGAGTGCAGCGACGGCAACCACCGCTGCCTCGGCAGTACGTACGAGGTCTGCACCAGCGGTATGTGGGCGACGCAGCAGGACTGCGCGGTCGCGTGCAACGACATGCTCGGCTGCGTGCAGTGCTCGCCCGGTAACAACGTCTGCAAGGACGGCAACGTCCACAGCTGCACGGCGGCCGGCGAGGTCGGTCCGGAGACGATGGCGTGTACCGGCTCGACGATCTGCCAGAACGGCAGTTGCGTGAACGCGTGCGAGGACGCCGCGATGAAGCGCAGCTACACCGGCTGCGAGTACTGGGCCGCGGATCTCGACAACGCCGTCGAGGTCATGGGGACCCCGAGCGGCATCTTTGGCTGCTCGCTGTCGGCGATGGGATCCAGGCAGGCGACGATGAACGTGTGCGTCAACGGCAGCACGCTCGCCGGTGAGTGCGATCCTCCGGGCGACACCTGCCCGAGTGGCTTCACGTGCACCTCGACCAGCGTGTGCATCCTCGACGCCCAGAAGTCTCCCTTCGCGGTCGTCGTCTCGAACCCACAGGCGCGCGCCGTCGACGTCACGCTGTTCGGACCGAACAACGAGATGTTCACCCGCACCGTCGCCGCGGGTGCAGTGCAGGCGCTGTTGCCGCAACCGACAGGGATGCCGGCACTGATCCCGGATCAATCGATCCAGGGTACGGGCAAGGCGCGCAAGGCGTACAAGCTGACGTCGACGCTGCCGATCGTCGCGTACCAGTTCAACCCGCTCGACAACGTCAACGTGTTCTCGAACGATGCGTCGCTGCTGATCCCGCGCGCCGCGTTCGACACCGAGTACTACGCGATGAGCTACGCGACACTGAACCGCCGGACGCCGGCGCCCGGCAATCACCCGTACTACGGCTACATCACGGTCGTGGCCTGGCAGGACGGCACGACGATCGAGGTCACGCCGAAGGCGCCCGTGCAAGCGAGCGCAACGCAGCCGGCGATTGCCGCCGGCGTGGCGACGATGTTCACGTTGAACGCGTTCGAGGTGCTGACGCTCCAGGCCGCGATCGGCGGCGATCTGACCGGCACGAAGATCAAGGCGGTGGGAACCAACCAGACGTTCGGCGTGTTCGGTGGCCACGAGGCAACCGTGTTTGGCGAGACGACGCCCCCGAATGCGACGATGAGCCAGGGTCCGTGCTGCGCCGATCACATCGAGGAGATGATGTTCCCCACGTCGACGTGGGGAAAGACGTTCGCTCTCGTGCGTAGCCAGTCGCGCGGCGCGAACGAGCCCGACATGCTTCGGATCATGGCGCAGAAGGCGAACACGACGATCACGTTCCTGCCGCCGCCGACGGCGGGGTCGTGCGGAACGCTCGGACCGGGCGACTTCTGCGAGGTGAAGATCCAGGTCGACACGGCGATCGCCGCGACCGAGCCGATCCTCGTCGGCCACTACCTGCAGTCCGCGATCTGGTCCGATCCGTTCTTCGGCGGCTCGGTCGGCGAGGGTGATCCAGATCTGTCGATCGCGGTGCCCGCCGAGCAGTACCGGACCGACTACACGATCCTCGTGCCGAACGCGTACGCGAAGAACTTCCTGTCGATCTCGGCGCCGTCGTCAGGTGCGGTGCTCGTCGACGGGACGGCCGTCACGATGACGCCGTTTGCGGGCGGGACGTATCGCGCGAACCGCACGATGGTGGCCGCGGGCCAGCACCGGATCACGTGTCCGTCGGGCTGCGGGGTCGAGGTCTACGGCTACGGGAGCGCGGTCTCGTACATGTTCGCCGGCGGACTCGACCTCAAGCAGATCGTCATCCAGTAGGCGCGGAGACTACGGCGTCGCTTACAGTCACTGAATCAGGAGCGAGGCGGCCTCGAGAGCGGCGGCCATCTCGGCGGCCGTCGCGTAGCGATCGTTCTGGTACTTCGCGAGCGAGCGGACGATCACGGCGTCGAGCCCGGGCGGCATGTCGGGATCGAGAGGCGGCGGGTCCTCGTTGAGGTGCTTCTCGATCAGGACGAAGTCATCGTCGTCGTGGAACGGCGGCTCTCCGGTGAGCAGCTCGAACAGCATCACGCCGATGGCGTAGACATCGCTGCGCTGATCGATCGGCTCGCCGCGCAATCGTTCCGGGGCGATGTAGCGGAGGCTGCCGACGACGGTGCCCTGGGCAGTGAGCTTCGCGCTGCCCTCGAACGACGCGAATCCGAAGTCGATCAGCACCACGCGCTCGATCGGTCCGGGCGAGGGCTCGAGCATGATGTTCGCCGGCTTGAGATCGCGGTGCAGGATCCCCGCACCGTGGACCGCGGACAACCCCTGGAGCGCTTGCCACGCGTAGCTCGCCGCGCGCTTCGCCGAGACGCGCCCCTCCTGCTTGAGCACCCCACGTAGGGTCTTGCCGCGCAGCAACTCGACGACGAGGTAGGGCTCCAGCTTCTCCGTGACCCCGGTCGCGAGCAGTGCGGCAACGTTGCGATGGCGCAGGCGCGCCTGGACCTCACCTTCGCGCTGGAACCGCTGCATGATCGCCGAGTCGCTGATCAGCGCCGAGCGCAGGACCTTGACGGCAACGTGGGCCGACGTCTGGAGGTCGATCGCGCGATAGACGTCCGCCATCGCCCCTTTGCCGATCAGGGCGTCGATCCGCCAGCGAGATGAGATGACCTGGCCGATCACCTGGCCGGTTCGATCCACCCGATCTGCGGACACGACGCGACCTTACCACCTGGCTTCTGCTATGACAGGTGCGTGCCGCGCCACCTGGTGAGCATCGCCGACCTCGAGGGTCCCGAGATCCTGGCGATCCTCGATCACGGCGACCGCTACTGGCCGTCGGTGTCGTCCTCGGATGGCGAAGCGATCCCGAAGCTGACGTCGCTGCGCGGACGCACGGTGATCAACCTGTTCTTCGAGAACTCGACCCGTACCCGCACCTCGTTCGAGATCGCGGCGAAGCGGCTGTCGGCCGATGCGATCAACATTTCGGGATCTGCATCGTCGGCGGCCAAGGGCGAGACGCTGATCGACACCGCGAGAAATCTCATGTCGATGCGGCCCGACGCGATTGTCGTGCGCCATGCGTTCGGCGGTGCGGCGGCGGTGATCGCGAAGAGCGTCCCATGCGCAGTGATCAACGCGGGCGACGGGCAGCACGAGCACCCGACGCAGGCGCTGCTCGACGCGGCGACGATCCGCCGCCACAAGGGTACGATCGAAGGCCTCGAGGTCGTGATCGTCGGCGATCTCGCGCACTCGCGCGTCGCGCGCTCGAACATCCTGTGCCTCGCCAAGCTGGGCGCCCGGATCCGGGTCTGCGCGCCGTACACGCTGATCCCGCGCGGCATCGAGGAGATCGGTGGCGAGCTCACCCGCCGGTGTGTACGCGTCGTCACGCGGCTCGAGGACGGCCTCGAGAATGCAGACGTCGTGATGATGCTGCGCGTGCAGAGCGAGCGCTACGAGGGCGAGGCATGCCGGTTCCCGAACACGCGCGAGCTGTCGCGGACGTTCGGGCTGTCCGAGCGCACGCTCGCCTATGCGAAGAAGGACGCGATCGTGATGCACCCGGGCCCGATGAACCGCGGCGTCGAGATCTCGCCGCAGGTCGCCGACGGTCCGCGCGCCGTGATCCTGCAACAAGTGTCATGGGGCGTCGCGATCCGGATGGCTGTCCTCGAGCGGGCGATCCTCGGGGATGTGCCTCCCGCATGACGCACCCCGCGCTCCACGTCGACGACATCGCGAAAGTCTTCGGCAACCACATCGCCGTCGACGGCGTGTCGTTCGAGGTCCCGCGCGGCGTGGTCTATGGGATCCTCGGACCGAACGGTGCGGGCAAGTCGACGATCCTCCGGATGATCAACGACATCATCAAGCCCGATAAGGGGTGGATCCAGGTCGGCGGGCTCGCACCGGGGCCCGAGGCCGCGTCGAAGATCGGCTATCTCCCCGAGGAGCGCGGCCTTTACACGAAGATGATGGTCGGCGAGATCATCGAGTTCATGGGCGAGCTGCGCGGCCTATCGCGCACCGAGGCTCGCAAGCGCGGCGGTGCGTGGCTCGAGAGGCTCGGCCTCGGCAAGTGGACCAAGAACAAGGTCCAGGATCTGTCGAAGGGCATGCAGCAGAAGGTGCAGTTCGCGACCGCGCTCCTGCACGAGCCCGACCTCGTGATCCTCGACGAGCCGTGGAGCGGTCTCGATCCGATCAACGCCGAGGTCCTCCGCGAGGTCGTCGGCGAGATCCGCGCGTCCGGCCGCACCGTGCTGTTCTCGACGCATCAGATGGAGCAGGCCGAGAAGATCGTCGATGCGGTGTGCATCATCGCGCGCGGCAAGAAGGTCCTCGACGGCAAGCTCCGCGAGATCAAGAAGAGCTGGGCGGCCGAGGGCTGGATCGCGCTCGCATATGCCGACGATGCGTCGCGCGAGAAGGCGCACGCCCCGCTCGCCGACACGACGCTCGTCGCCGAGCAACGCCCGCCGCATCCCGGGGAGGTCGCGGACTGCGAGGTCCGCCTCGCCGAGGGCCAGGACGCCCAGCACCTCCTGTCAGCGCTGATCGCCGCGGGCGTCGCGCTTCGCAAGTTCGAGGTCGTCGTGCCGACGCTGCACCAGATCTTCGTCGAGAAGGTCGGTCCCGAGGCGGCCGTTGCCGAACGCACAGAAGGTGAGGCCGCGTGAAGCTCTGGCGATCGACGATGGTGATCGCGCGGCGCGAGCTGCTCGAGCGGATCAAGTCGAAGTGGTTCGTCGTGATGACGTTGCTCGGCCCGCTGTTCATGGTCGCGCTCGTCGTCGTGCCATCGGTGATCGCCGTGCGCGGTGCGAGTGGCGCTCGGGTCGAGATCATCGACAAGACCGGGCAGATCGGCGAGGCACTCGCGGTCAAGCTGCGCGAGCGCGACTGGCTCGTCACGGTCGTGCCGCCGTCGACGACCGAGCAGACCGAGCTCGATCGGATTCGCGACGACAAGATCAACGGCTTCCTCGTGATCCCGGAGAACGGGCTCGAGACCAGCGTGTTCCTCTACCGCGGAGACAACGCGAGCAGCCAGAGTGTCGGGCTCACGCTCCAGGCGGATGCGGCTGCGGTTGTGTTCGCGCGGCGCGCGGCGGTGCAGCAGCTGACCGAGGCCCAGAGCAAGGCGATGCTCGCCACGGTCAAGGTCTATGCGGTGCACTCGACTGGCGAGGCCGATGGCAGCTCCGGGATGGGCGCGTTCTTCATCGCGTACATCCTCGCGTTCATCCTCTACATGGTGATCACGCTGTACGGCGTCGCGGTCATGCGGTCCGTCGTCCAGGAGAAGACGTCGCGCGTGATGGAGTTCCTCGTCGCCGCGATCAAGCCCGGTGCCCTGATGACCGGCAAGATCCTGGGCGTCGGTGGAGCCGCGCTGATCCAGCTCACGGTGTGGCTCGGGATCGGTGCGCTCGCGCTGGCGTACCGCGACGAGCTGCTCGGGCTGTTCGGGATCACCGGTGGCGGTGCCGCTCTGCCGCCGCTCGCGATCGGAGAGATCTCGATCGTCCTGATCTACTTCGTGCTCGGCTTCTTCTTCTACTCCGCGATGTATGCAGCGGTGGGAGCCATGGTCTCCTCGGAGCAGGACACACAGCAGGTACAGATGCCCGTGACCATGCTCCTGGTCATCGGGGTGATGTGCCTCCAGGTCATCTCCAACGACCCGCGCGGGTCGACGTCGGCGGCGATGACGATGATTCCCCTGTGGTCTCCGATGCTGATGCCGATGCGCTACGTGCTCGGTGGCGCCACCCTGGGAGAGGTCGCCATCTCGCTCGGCATCCTGCTCGTCTCGACAGTGCTGGTCGTCCGTGCAGCCGCCAAGATCTATCGGGTCGGCGTGCTGCTCTACGGGAAGCGACCTACCGTGCGCGAGCTGATCCGCTGGCTCCGCTATTGAAGTGGCACAAGACTGTAATTCCGGCGGAAACGCCCGTACAATTTGATCTATGCGTCGCCGGTGGGGTCACGTCGCGTCTTTACTTTCGTTGGTCGTCGCTGCGCCGCTCGCCTCTGCGCAACCCGCGGATGTGACGGCCAGCTCGGATCCGACGGCGGTCGATCCTGCTCCATCGCAGGTGATCGGCTACGGCGCATTGCCGGGCGGTCTCCATGCGCCGAGCGCCCAGACCTTGCCCAAGGGTGCGGTGGAAGTCGCCACCCTCGGTGGCTTTGGCTGGCGCAAGGGTTTGCTGGGTCCGGACCATCGGTTTGGCCGGGGTATCGGCAACATCGCGGTCGCGTTCGCGCCGCACGAGCTCGTGACCATCGGCCTGTCGCTCGACGGTCGCTACGACAAGCACTTCGGCGTCTCCGCGATGTGCACCGATGACTGCAACGGGTACGTCGGCGATCCGCGGATCCTCGCGCGTGTCGCCAAGCCGTCCGGCAACCTCCGATTCGGCGGTCAGCTCGGAATCTGGATCCCCGGCAAGGACGCGCCGTCGGTCGCCGGCTCCGCGATCTCGTTCGACGCGCGCGTACTGATCTCGCTCAAGGCAGGTCCCGGCCTGCTCTCGTTCAACGCGGGCTTCCGCGTCGACAACAGCGCCAAGTCGGTCGAGATGCCGACCAGTCTCTCGATCCACGATCGCGTCTCGCTCGGCGTGTCCGAGTTCCACGCGGTGGTCGGCGGCGTTCACCTCGGCCTCCCGATCGGCACCAAGGCGTTCGTCGGGCTCGAGAGCAGCATCGATCTGTTCGTCGGCGACGGCGACCAGCCGGCGGGCGCAACCGAGCCGCACTCGGCCCCTGGCCCGCTGATCCGGTACGGCGCGAGCGCCGGCTTCCACCTCACTCCGCAGTACACGGTCATGGCGTTCGTCCAGGGTTCGAAGGTCCCCGGCATCCTCCTCGCCGAAGCGATGGCGGGTGATATCCGGCTCGTTCCGTACGAGCCCGTGATCACCGGCGGCATCGGCTTCCAGGCGCGGTTCGGTGGCCCGTCGGGCCCGTCGGGCAAGGTCGGCATCAACGACTGCGCGACCAACCCCGAGGGTGCAAACTGCCCACCGATCGCGGTCGATCTATTCGCGAGCATCGACGGCGAGATCGTCGACGACGCTGCCAAGCCCGTGGTTGGCGCGAAGGTCACCGTCAAGATGAAGAACTACACGGGCACCGGCGTCACCGACGACAAAGGCGTCTGGCGCGTCGACAAGCTGCCGGTCGGCAAGAAGGTCAAGGGCGTCGACACGCTCGACGACACGGCTGCCGAGGTCACCGTCGAGGTCGACAACAAGAAGCCCGCGAAGTCGACGGTCGTCCTCAAGGTCGGCGACAACAAGGTCGATCGCATCGCCCTCGATTCTGTCCTGCCGCCGGGCCAGCTTCGCGGTGGTGTTCGCTCCGTCGTCACCGGCAAGCCGCTCGCCGGCGCGACGGTCACGGTCGAGCCAGGTGGCATCAAGACGACCTCGGGCGCGGACGGCACCTTCACGGTGGATCTCGCGCCGGGTCAGTACAAGATCACGGTGAGCTCTCCGGGCCTCGCGGAGCAGCAACTGGATGTAACGATCGATCCCAACGGTGTCTCCATCAAGAACATCGAGTTGCACCGGTAACATCGTGCGCGGCACGAGGTTGCTGGCGGTCTGTGCGCTGTTCGCTCTCGTCTGGGCGTGCGGTGGCGGGGGAGCGCCGGCGATCGCCGAGCTCACCAAGGCGGACGGTCCGGTCGAGAAGCAGACCGGCGAGAGCACGCCGTGGGGTGGGGCCAAGGTCGGCACCAAGTTCTACATCGGCGATGCGGCGCGTACGGCCGACGGCGGCGCGCAGCTCGAAGTCTCTGGCGGCGCGCAGATCGCGATGCAGCCGCACACGATCCTTCGCTTCGGTGGCACCAAGGGCAACAGCAAGATCGCCGTCGAGCTCGGCGCGATCGACCTCAGCGGTACCGGAAACTACGGTCTGAAGAGCGGCGACGTGAAGCTGTCCAAGGGCAAGGTGCGGATCACCGCCGGTGGCGTGATGCTGATGGACGGCGAGGCCCAGGTCACTGGTGTCGGCGGGAACAACATCGATCTCGTGATGGGCATCGAGACCAACTTCGACGTGATGGACGTCGGCGTGAAGACGATCGATGCCGGCGTCGCCGATGCACCGGTCGTCGATGCTCCAATCGACGCATCCGAGGTGAGCTCCAGCGAGGGCGCGATCGAGGTCACCGGCAAGAAGGCCGAGATCCAGCTCGCGGGCGAGACCACCTGGAAGCCGCTCGCGGCGGGTGCCGGCGCACTTCCCAAGGGCGCGAAGGTCCGCCTCGGTGCCGGCACGACCGCAAAGATCACCGCGCGGGGCACCACGCTCGACATGGCGGGCGGCTCGCGAATGTCGCTCGGAGATGATCTGTCGATGGCGCTCGAGGGTGGCGCCGCGCGTGCCTCCTCGGCGGTCAACGCCGAGGGCAAGGTCTCGATCCCCGGCGGCGCCGTCGCGATGAAGGGCACGGCCGATGCCGGTGGCGAGGCCAGGCTCGATGCCGGTGCGCGCGATACCCGCGTCTCCATCCAGCGCGGAACCGCGAAGCTCACCGGTGCGACCGGCGGCTTGCTCGAGATGAATCGCGGCGAGACCGCCACGCTCGCGAAGAACGGAACCATCCGCGTTGTCGAGGCGATCCCGAACTACTACGACTTCACGATCAGCGTCGGCGAGACGGTGACGATTCACGATCCGAAGGGCAGCACTGCCGTGAAGTTCCGCTTCGATGGCAAGTGCGGCGGCGGTGGCTTCATCGAGATGGACAAGGACAACCGCTATCGCACCGCGAAGGTCAGCGCCGGCAAGGACGAAGCAAACCTCATGGTCGGCGCCGGCGGCTGGGCGTATCGCCTACGCTGTTCGTCGTCGAGCGGTGACACGGCGCCCGTCGGCTCGGGCCGGATCGTCGTGCAGCGTGACTCCGGGAGCCGCGCGCTGCCGAAGCAGGAGACCACCAACGAGATCGACACCGACGGCCGCAACTACCGCATCTCCTACCAGAGCGTGATCCCGACCGTCGCCGTGAGGATCAAGGGCGAGGGCGCGCCGTTCACGCTCCACGTCGCGACCGGCGGCAAGGAAGAGGTGTTCCCGGGCAACGGTCCCAAGATCAAGGTGCCCGGCTCCAAGCTCAAGGAGGGGACGTACACGTACTGGATCGATCGCGCTGGCGTGAAGGATCCCAAGGTCTCCACCCTCACGATCGACTTCGACAACACCGCGCCGCAGGTCTACATCTCGTCGCCGGTCAACGGCCGCCCGTGGGAGGGCGAGATCGACGTCCGCGGCGCCGTGCTGCCAGGCTGGACCGCGGCGGTCGACGCGATCACGATTCCGATCGACAGCCAGCGCCGGTTCTCGGCGAAGGTCGGCAAGCCACCCGGCAACGCGCTCGCGATCAAGCTCTCGCACCCGCAGCGCGGCGTGCACTACTACCTGCGTCGCGGCGGCAAGTAGCGATCCGGCGGGCGCTTCCGCACGGTGAGCGAACCGACCCCGCTGGGCCTCGCGATTCTCGTCGGATGCGCGTGCGAGCGACGCTGATTCGCTGGCCCTGACGGTGCATTCGTCGAGGCCATGCGCTGGCTCCTGTCGAGTGTGTTGTTGGTCGCGGCCTGCAATGGTGGCGGTACGGACGGCGAAGGAGGCCCCTTCTTCACCGAGTCCATGTTCTTCAACCAGGATGCGAGTGACGCGAAGATCGCGAGCAACAGCGCGTCCGTGATCGCGGGACTTCGCGGCGCCGGTGGCTGGGGGCGCGGTGATCGCTTTCACATCGACTTCTCGCTCGACATCTTCACGGCGGATGGATCGACCCCCCGCAGGACATTCGAGCCAACCGCGGAGTTCTACACCCCGGACTGCGATCACGTGCCGATGCCGGTGCCCGCGAACGGTCGGCTCGAAGGAGAGACAGGCTACGAGTGCAAGGGTGATGGAGACTGTCACCTGCTCGTGCACGACGAGGCCGAGGGCAAGCTCTACGAGATGTGGCGCGCGAACATGATCGATGCGTCGTTTCAGGCCGGCTGTCTTGCAGTCTGGGATACATCGAATGCGTATGGCGCCACGCTACGCGGCGAACAGTGCTCGAGCGCCGATGGTGCAGGGTTCCCGATCGCGCCGCTGGTGTTCTCGGCCGACGAGGTTGCCTCGGGATCGATCGATCACGCGATCCGGTTCGTGTTGCCGAACGATCGCGTGCGTCGCGCCTACGTTCGGCCCGCGACGCACGCGACCGATACGACGGGTCCGACGAACGCGCCGCCCTACGGAGTCCACCTCCGGCTGAAGCCCGGCTTCAACGTCGAGACGTTGCCGACCGAGGGCGCCCGTGTAGTTGCACGTGCGCTGCAGAAGTACGGCATGTATCACGCGGATGGTGGCGAGTACGCGCTGACCGCGGTCAGCGACCGCGAATCGACGGCGAAGTGGGCCGGACTGCTCGGAGAGCGCGATCTCGAGGGGCTCAGCGTCGAGGACTTCGAGGTCATCGACCACGGCGACGTGTTCACGGCCGCGTTCCGCTGCATGCGCTAGCTTTCCTTCTCTCCTGGTGGCGCGGTCGTGCGACGCTTCAGGGGATGAGGGTGGTCATCATCGGGGTGTTGTGTGTCGCGGCGTGTGGATCCGAGGGCGGTAGCCCCGATGGCGGCGGAGGTGACGACGGTGTCGATGCTCCGGGAATCGTCGCGGGCGCGGGTCCGTACTTCGAGTCGCCGATGTTCTTCAACGAGGACGTCAGTGGCGTGCAGCCCGCGGCGAACAGCTCGTCGCTGATCGCGGCGCTGCGCAACCTCGGAGGCTGGGGCAATGGCGATCGCATGCAGATCGACTTCTCGATCGAGGTCTTGACCGCGCCCGTCGGGACGCCGATGCGAACGTTCGAGCCGACCAGTGACTTCTACACGCCCGACTGCGACCAGATGCCGATCCCGATCCCGGCGATCGGCAGCATCGAGGGCGAGATCGGCTATGCGTGTGAGGGCGATGGTGACTGCCACTTGCTCGTCCACGATCGCGAGGCCGGCCGCCTCTACGAGATGTGGCGCGCGGACATTCGCACCACGTTCAACGGCGGATGCCTCGCAGCGTGGAACACGCGGACCGCGTACTCCGAGACCCTGCGCGGCGAACAGTGCACGAGCGCCGATGCCGCCGGGTTCCCGATCGCGCCGCTCCTGTTCTCTGCCGACGAGGTAGCGGCGGGTGAGATCGATCACGCGATCCGGTTCATCCTCCCCAACGATCGCGTGAGGCGCGGCTACGTTCGCCCGGCCACCCACGGGACCACGACGACCGGCGGTCCCGCAGCACCCGCGTACGGCGTGCACTTCCGGCTGCGCGCCGACTACCCCGTCGACACGCTGCCGACGGAGGGCGCGAAGGTCGTCGCGCGGGCGATGCAGAAGTACGGCATGTATCACGCGGATGGCGGCAACATTGCCCTCACCGCGCAGAGCGACCGCTACACCACCGCGAAGTGGGATGGCCTCCTCGGCCCGCGGGACCTCGCGGCCCTCCGCGTCGAGGATTTTGACGTCATCGACCACGGGCCGATGATCACGCTCACGTATGACTGCATGAGATAGAGTCCGGCCATGCGCTGGATCTCCCGCCTGACGACCCTCGCGGTCGTCGCTGCCCTGGTGGGCGGGCTGGTGTTGTACATGCGCTCGCGGATCCCGGATGCGGAGAAGGGCGGGACGTTCCAGACGTACGCGAAGTTCCGCGATGGGTCGAAGCTGACCGCGGGCTCACCGGTCGTGATCGCCGGCGTCCGGATCGGTGACATCACCAAGATCTCGATCGAGGGCAGGTTCGCCCGTGTCGACATGCTCCTCCAGGACGACGCGCAGATCCCCGCTGACTCGTTCGTCACGCGCCGCGCCGACTCGCTGTTCGGCGACAGCTACGTCGAGATCATCCCGACCGGCGGTGGCGAGGGCGCAAAGCCTGCTCGCCTGCTACTTCCCGGCGAGCCGATCCTCCACGTGATCGAGGGCGGCTCGACCGACAGCGTCCTGCGAGGCATGGACAAGGTGCTGCCGCGCATCAACAACGCGCTCGATGTCCTCCACCAGGTGATGCTCGACGGCCGCAAGCTGATCAATGGCGCGGTGGTCGAGCGCCTCGGCTACTCCGACGGCTGGCTCGCCTCCGGTCGGATCGAGAGTCCGCTCCGCACGGCGCAGAGCGCGATCACGCGGGTCGATGTGATGACCACGCGGGGCGCCGACGCGCTCAGCGGTCTGGCGCCCGACGTGATCGAGAGGCTCGGTCGCCTCGACAGGACGGTCGCCGAGGCCCGCCGGCGCGTGACCGACGTGCGGTCGCAGGTGATCGACGGGCTCCGCGGCGCGCGCTCCGGCCTCGATAGCGTCGACGAGCCGATCCGCCAGGCAACCGAGGTGATGGCCGCGATCAACAACGGCGAGGGCGACGACTTCAAGGGCACGCTCGGACGCTTGATCAACGATCCCGAGCTCGGCGACCAGCTCGAGGACGCATCGGTGTCGGGGCGCGAGGCCGTCTCGAGCTTCTATCGGTTCAAGTCGTGGCTCGGCATGCGCCTCGAGCTCAACGTGTTCTCGCGACTGCCGCGGTTCTACGCGACCGCGGAGATCCGCGCGCGCACCGACAAGTTCTACTTGATCGAGTTCGAGCGCGGCGGGCTCGGTGGCTTTCCGAGCGATCAGCTCTCGGACTCGACGGGCGGCTCGCAGTTCACCCGCCGCCAGGAGATCAAGGACACGCTCCGGTTCACCATGCAGTTCGGCAAGCAGACCGGACCGCTCGCGATCCGAGCCGGTATCAAGGACAGCTCGTTCGGTGCCGGTGTCGACGCCCTGTTGCTGCAGGGCCGGCTCAAGTTCTCGGCCGACCTGTTCGGCGGCTTCTCGCGCACACCGCGGCTCAAGGTCGCGGCCGCGTTCGCGGTGTTCCGCTCGATCTACGTGATCGCGGGGATCGATGACGCGCTGAACGATCCCGGCTATCTCACGATCAACAAGGGCATCGATCAGGACGTCCCTGACCAGCTCACCAAGGTTCGCTTCGGCCGCGACTACTTCTTCGGTGCCACGCTGCACTTCGACGACGCCGATCTCGCGACCCTGCTCCGCGTCTACGGCGCACTGCTCGCCGGCGCTCTGGCGTTCTGAGCTGCGTGTTCAAGCAGCGTGTTCGGGCTGCGTGCTCGGGGCGCGTGTTCGGTTGTGCGTGTGCCAGAACGTTATCCGGAACGTTGACCGCACAAGACGCAGAGGCCGCAGAGCAGAAGCCTTCAGGCTTCGCCTGCAGGCGTGTGTCTCGAGCCGAGCACATGTCTTGAGGGCGAAGCCATGACCCTCTCTGCTCTGCGCCTCTGCGGTTAACCGCTGGCACGGGACCGCACGTCCACGGAGCACGTCCACGGAGCACCTCCACGGAGAGGCGAAGCTAGCCGCCCGCGAGTGGGGCGAGCAGGTAGATCTCGTCGCCGTCGGCGAGCTCGCGCTCGGCGTTCTCGACGAACGGACAGCGCTCGCCGTTGAGCATCATCGTGTCGATCAGATGAGGGCTCTTGTCGAGCGCTTCGCGGAGCGGGATCCCTGCGCCGGTCGCGACCTCGACGAGCTTGCCCAGCGTGGTGCCACGCGGCAGCCGGAGGTGCTCGTCGACGTCCTTCCAGTCGTCACCGATCCGTCCCTTGATCAGGATGTGGATCCTGATCGAGTCCCCCCGCAGCTTGTCGAAGATCCCCATCAGTCCAAGTATCCATCGAGGATCTCGGCCATGCCCAGCTCTGTCGCACGCGACTTCGCCAGGTGACCCGAGGTCGGGTTCCACTTCATCGATCCATAGTAGTCGTCACGCAGCATCGGCAGCGGGACCCGGATGCCCTTGAGGGGGCCCGCCTGCAGCTCGCCGTCGCCTTCGCCGAGCATGCGGCGATG